>JAEURO010000009.1 GCA_016788345.1 Chthonomonadaceae bacterium | reverse complement strand
GTTGCGTCAAACTTTGCCCAAGTGGGGTTTGTCCTATCGGGAGAGCCGCTAAGCCCACGACTGGACAAGCTCAACCCTCTTCCTGGCATCAAGAGGATGTTTTCGTCGAAGGCCGCATTTGACGGGGTAAAGAGCTTTGCCAAAATGGGGCTCTTTGGGGCCATCGCAAGTGCAGCGATGCAAGAGAGGTGGGACGAAATAGTGAGGCTGTCTTGGGCGCCGCCCGCTCAAGCTGCCGCAACAGTAGGCACTCTCGTGCACTCAATCATCGTGCGAATCGCCGTCATATGGTTGATCCTGGCCGTCATCGACTATATTTTCCAAAGAAAGCAAATCGACAAACAGTTGATGATGACGAAGGACGAGCTGCGGAGAGAGATGAAAGAGCAAGAAGGTTCTCCGGAAGTCAAGTACGCCCAAAGCCAACGTCGGCGCAAGTTGGCCAAGGGCGGTCTCGCTAGCAAGATCAAGCAGGCCGACGTCATTGTCACAAACCCGACTCACTTTGCGGTCGCGATCAAGTATGAACGGAATTCGCTTGCCGCACCAATGGTGTTGGCCAAGGGCGTCGACTATTTGGCTCTCAAGATGAGAGAGGTCGCCAAATCGGAAAAAATCCCAATTGTTGAGAACAAACCTTTGGCCCGCGCGCTCTATAAACACTGCGAGGCAGGGGACTTCGTTCCTCGGCACCTTTTTGGGCCCGTCGCGGAAGTACTGGCTTATGTTTATCAATCCACGAAGAAAGCCCGAATGCGAGCGTAGCCTTACTTGATCAGCCCTTCCACAACCTGTCCAGAGACGTCTGTCAGGCGAAAATCCCGACCTTGGTAGTGGTACGTCAGGCGCGTGTGGTCAATACCCAAGAGGTGGAGGATGGTCGCTTGCAGATCATGTACATCCACGCTTTCATCATTGGCGTGGTAGCCGAGTTCGTCCGTGGATCCATAAGATAGACCTGGCTTGATCCCTCCCCCCGCCATCCACATTGTAAAGGCGTGGGGGTGGTGGTCCCGGCCCTTGAAAGTGGAGCCGTCTCTTGCTTCATTCATGGGTGTACGGCCAAATTCCCCGCCCCAAATGACAAGCGTCTCATCGAGCAGCCCGCGTTGTTTGAGATCTTTGACCAGGGCAGCTGCCGCCTGGTCTGTTTCCTTGCACATCCGCGGGAGTTTGTGCATGATGTCGTCGCCTTCGCTCGTGCCGTGGTTGTCCCACCCTCGATGGTAAAGCTGAACAAACCTGACTCCCCGCTCGACGAGCCGCCTTGCGAGCAGGCAATTGTTTGCAAAAGACTTCTTTCCAGGTTCCGTTCCATACATCTCGTGGATGCTGGATGGTTCGCTATCGATGTCCATCAATTCTGGGACGCTGGTTTGCATGCGGTAGGCCAATTCATATTGTGCGATCCGTGACTCGACTTCAGGATCGAGTGTGCGCTTTGCCTGCAAAGTGTTGAGATCCCGGATGGCGTCTAAGGTTTCACGCCTGTTCTCTGCTGTGACTCCATGCGGATTGGAAACAAAGAGGACTGGGTCACCTTGTGACCGGAACTCGACCCCTTGGTACACAGACGGAATGAATCCGCTGGCGTAGCAAGCCTTCCCGCCATCCGGGTTGTTTTCGCCGCTCAGGAGAACGACAAAACCCGGAAGATCTTTGTTTTCGCTACCCAGGCCATACGTCAGCCACGAGCCCATGCTGGGGCGGCCGGGAATCTGAAAACCCGTGTTCATAAAGAGTTGGGCTGGAGCGTGGTTGAATTGGTCGGTCTTCATCGAGCGCACGACAGCGACATCGTCAACAATGCTGGAAAAGTGGGGGAGCAATTCACTGACCCATTGTCCGCTTGTCCCATGTTGGGCGAAGGCATACGGAGAGCCCATCAGCTTGGGAGTCCCCCTAATGAAGGCGAACCGCTCGCCTTTTGTCAGTTCAGCCGGACAATCTTGGCCGTTGTACTTGACCAGCGTCGGCTTCGGGTCAAACAGGTCGACCTGGCTAGGGGCACCGGCCATGAAGAGAAAAATGACGTTCTTGGCCCTTGGTCTGAAATGCGGCTTCTTGGGTGCCAACGGATCCCGACGCTCCTGCGCCAAGCCAGATTGAGCAAGAAGGCTGGAGAGTGCGACACCTCCTAATCCATAGCCGACTTCTCGAAAGAAGACACGTCTCGTCGTTTGTCTTAGGAGGTCTTTCAAGACTTTTATCTTACACTGGTTTTGTCACAGACAGCCCCATTTCCTGCCACTGTGCATTGTCGATATCGCTTGGGGCCTCCATCATGGGGTCGAAGCCGCCTCCGAGCTTTGGAAATGCGATGACTTCTCGAATGTTGTCGTCATCGGTCAGGAACATGACCATCCGGTCGATGCCTGGAGCTATGCCACCATGGGGCGGGGCTCCGAATGCAAAGGCGTCAAGAATGTGCCCAAATCGAGACCTCTGCTCCTCCTCTGACACTCCAATCAGCTTGAAGATACGGGACTGGATGTCTGGGCGGTGGATCCGGATGCGTCCGCTGGCCCACTCAGTCCCGTTGCACACGACATCATAGCAATCAGCCCTGATCCTTCCTGGATCTGTGTCAAGGAAGATCAAATCCTCAGCCTTGGGAGATGTGAAAGGGTGGTGTGTTGGATCCCACCGGTTTTGCTCTTCGTTCCACTCAACCAAAGGGAAGTCGAGGACGAGCGCGAACTTCAGGACACGCTTATCACGCAGTCCGCAAGCGTCGCCGATAGCGATCCGCAAGCGGGCAAGCGCTTCGCAAGACACTGCCCATGTGTCAGCTACAAAACAGAGCAGATCCCCAGGCTCAGCCCCGGCACATGCCACCAACTGGCTCAAGACCTCCGGTCTTACGAACTTGGCCATGGCGCCGCGTAGGTGGAGGCCAGCCACTTCAATCGACCCTTCATGTGGTGTAGAGTCGATGTAGAGTGAAGCCATGCCTTTCGCTCCAAATGACTTGCAAAGTTCCTCAAGTTCGCCGACTTCCTTTCGAGAGAGCTTTGCACCTCCTGGGTAGCGGACACCTCGCACTGACCCTCCATTGCCGGCGCAGGACTCAAAAACGCTAAATCCGCAAGACGCCACTCTGTCGGTCACGTCGAACAACTCGAGCCCAAACCTTAGATCCGGCTTGTCGTTACCATAAAGCCGGAGAGATTCGTCATAGGTCAGCCGAACGAAAGGCTGCACGGGTTCCTTATCGAGGTCGAACTCTGAGATCAACTCGTTGATGGCTGTGACAGTCATTCCTTCGACCAATTGGAGGACGTCTTCCTGGGTCGCGAACGACATCTCAATATCGAGCTGTGTGAACTCCGGCTGTCGATCGGCCCGCTGGGCTTCGTCGCGAAAACACTTTGCAATTTGGTAGTACTTTTCTAACCCTGCCACCATCAAAAGTTGTTTGTACTGTTGGGGAGACTGGGGAAGCGCATAAAACTTTCCAGGTTCGAGGCGATAAGGGACGAGATAGTCCCGGGCTCCTTCTGGAGTGGATTTCGTGAAGATTGGTGTTTCGGTTTCGATAAAGCCTCGGTCGTCCAGGTACTTACGAAGCTTTCGAACTGCTGCGGCCCGAACAGCGAGTTTCCGGTGCATTGTTGACCTTCTCAGGTCTAGGTAACGGTACTTCACTCGTAGTTCCTCGTTCACCTTTTGCATCTGGTCTTCGTCGGCCAACTGAAAGGGAAGCACGCCGCATTCGTTGAGAACGGTCAGCCCAGTGACATGGATTTCGACTTCGCCCGTGGGAAGTTTAGGGTTGACGTTTGACTCGTCACGCATATGGACCCTGCCACTCACACTCAAGCAGGTTTCAGGCTTGATGTCCAACTTGCCATGGGCTTCTGGGTCAAATACAAGTTGCACCAAACCTGAACGGTCGCGGAAGTCGACGAAGAGCAAGCCGCCCAAGTTTCTCACCCTATGAGCCCAACCATTGAACGTTACTTCTTGGCCGACGTGCGTCGGGCGGGCTTCACCGCACCATAGGGTTCGCTGTGGGTAAGTCATTGCGAGGCCATAGAATACCGGGGCCTTTCCCTACGTCCCAATTCGCTTTTCGCTGGTAAGGACCATGCAGCCTTCGTCACAGAGTGCCAAAATTCGGCACATTGTGCAAACACTCCATGAGTTGACTCTTGACCTGCACATCAAGTGTCCAAAGGACTTGGCTTGGGATTGTCTGGTTGGGCGGGTCTCAGATTGGTGGCCGGCTGATTTTCTTTGCCTTACTAATTCCAGTGGCATACAGTTCGAAGCCTTTGCTGGGGGAAGGTTGTATGAAGAGTCGCCAGAAGGCGGACAGATTCTATGGGGGACCGTCGCCATGATTTTGCCCGGCGAATCTATCGACCTAGTTGGTCCGGTCACTGCTGCGTTCGGTGGGCCATCGATCAACTTCGTCCACATGAGTCTGACTGACAACGGCGATGGGATGACCCAGTTCAAATTGAAGAACGATGTTCTTGGGAACTTGACTGACGAAGGACGAGAGAGCGTTCAAGAGGGATGGGCCTACCTGTACGGAGCGTTCAAAGACTTTTGTGAACGGCTCTAATGAGTCTATCCAGCCATCTCACGGTACGCCCTTGGCGACAAGCCGGAATGTCGCCTAACAAGCTTATTGAATTGGTGTAAGTCAGGGACGCCGACTCGGGCCGCAATTTCTTTCAGCCTAAGGTTGGTTCCGGCCAAAAGTCTACAGGCTTCGCGGGCTCGTGCCTGCCTAATGAACCCTTGGACGGTCGTACCATGTTCGGCTTGGAACCACTGGAGAAGCGTCGACTGAGACACATCGAGCCTTTTGGCGAGATCGGGAACGCGCAGAGTCGAAGCGAGCTCGGCTCGGATAATGTCTTCCGCGTCGTAGAGTTTCTGTTCGTCTCGGAAAACGGTCATCGGCCGGGCAATGCTCCAAAGTATGTGCCAGGCAAGTGCCTTGGCTTGAACCGCCCCGACTGTCGCGTTCTCAGCAGCATAAAGCAATTGGTCGTACCAAGTTGGTTGCACATCAAAAGCGATCGGGACTGCATACCTCAATTGGACGGACGTAGGTTCGGGGAAAACCATGAATGCGTTTGCCATGGGTGTCGGATGTCCAGTTATTAGATGTCCGCAGCTTGCGTGCGGAGGGAAGAGCAACCCCTTCTCTGGAGAAAACTCGTGCGCCCGTCCGTTTACTGTGGCGACGCCTTTGTGGCCATATAGGACCATGAGCCATGAGTCAGGGGCCTGGATCCATTCTTTGAGGTTGTCATGGACGTCCCCCCATCCAACGAAGAATCGGCTCGGAGGTTGCGAAAGCTCCATCCTAGTGAATCGCATATTGGTCTAAATTATGACCAATATATCTTCTCTTTTTAAGGATATTCATTTCGTTGTAGTTTAATCTTTAATTCAAAGCCGACCACTAAGTCTCAAAAAACACCAATTTGTTTGTAGCTTCTGATAGTACCATTTGAGTGATGTCAATCAACTCTTCATCTCAAAACGCCTTGAAAGTAGCCCTTGTAACTGGCTTTTCTCTGGCACTCGCAATGGCTTCGCTAGCCGATTACTACGTGTCGAGCGGCCCGCTTCCAATTGGGAGTGGACAAGTTTTTCGTTTTGCTGACGATGGCACTCCAAAAGGGGCTTTCGGAACGATGGGCCAGGCCGTGGGTATGGCTTGGTTGGAGGACGATGTGTTGCTTGTTTGTGACTATGGATACGGTCAAGCACGGCTTTTCCATGCCGACGGTACAGACTTGGGGCTCTTTGCAAGTGGGGTTGATTGTATTTCTCCGTTGGTCGATTCTTATGGAGACATTCTCATCGCAGAATATGTAACAGGTACGATCCGGCGCTTTAGCTCCGCAGGGACAGACTTGGGTGTCTTTGCCACGACCGGGCTGTCACGCCACGACCAGCTAGCCATGGATGCGGACGGAAACATTTATGTTTCCAGCCTGTTCCCAGGTGAGCAAACGATCTACCGATACGATCGAGATGGAAACTTTCTAGGGGTTTTCGCTGATTTTAACTCCGCGGGATTACTTTCGCCGACTGGTCTGGCGTTTCAATCGGACGGGTCGATGCTCGTATCGAACACGATTTACGACACAGTGGATAAGCTTGATTCGGCTGGGAACCTAGTTGGACAGTTCGCTGCCACTGGTATGTTTGAGGCAGAATGGCTGACGGTCTTGCCAGATGATTCAGTCCTTTTGCCGTCGTGGAGTGGGGGCTGGGTGGAGAAATATGCGTCAGATGGGACCGATCTTGGCGTCTTTGTCAACGTCCCACACTGCTATCACATTTTGGCTGGGCCCGAAATCGTGGCGCCAACCGGCTTCACCGCCATTCGGGGACGGGTCGCTTCAGGAAGCACAGATAGCCTCAGTGAGGCAGACAACGACGTGCTCCAAGTTTGTCGATTCTTTGTCATCAATTCTTTCGAACCACCTGTGCAAATAGATGTCACGGGAACAACGACCTTGACTAGCCCCGGTGCGCTGTCTGTAGCCGTCACCAGTCAAATGGCGAATTCAGGAGCGTTCCAACAGCAGCTCATCATGGTCGACAAGAACGGAGTCCAGAGCCCAACAGCCCGAAGAACAGACGCACTGGGATTGACAATGGTGCGTGCTCAACTCGCTGCAACCGGAGACCCTGCCGACTTTGTGCGTCCGGACGGGTTGGTCAAGCTGCGCATCAATGTAAAGCCGACTGGCCCGACAGCCACTTTGTCGTGGTGTTACAACGTCGACCGGGTCGCATGGACCGTGCGACCCTGATAGCTTAGGAGGCCTAGACCCATGAAAACAACCCTCACCACATTCGCAGTTGCTACGTCGGTCTTGACTGTCGCGCTATCAGTCGCATGTCTTTCCGCCAGGCCGCTGATAGCCCAAGTCGGTTCGCTTCCAGCCTATGTCCGCCTACAGTCGACGACCCCTGGCACAACCCAGAGTGGCCACGCAAACATTGCCGGCACATTGAGAGCCAACTCATTTGAAGGGGGCGGCACTGGCCTAATTGGGCTCGACGCCTCCCAGGTCACTATTGGCATATTGGACCCAGCAAGGGGAGGGCTTGGGCTCGATACAAGTGGGGCTACAACAGGTTCACTGCTCGTCGCATCTGGTTCGGGGTGGAGCCTACTAGCCCCTGGAAATGACGGCGAAACCCTGACCCTCTCTGGCGGTGCGCCGGTGTGGACCGCCGCCACGGGAGGGTTTAGCCTGCCGTATGTAGGATCAGGAACGACCGATGATGCCGAGGGTCTGCTTAAGACGACAAACTTTGGCTCTGGACCGGCTTTGTTTGGACAAACAGACCACCCTCAGGGCATAGGCGTACGAGGTGAGGCGATAGACACGACTGACTACAGCTATGGAGGCTATTTCTTGGCGAGTGGGTCAAACGGAAGGGCATTGTACGCTCTCAACACTTCGGCGTCAGGTGCCTCAGTAGCTGGCCGGTTTGGGAGTGCAAGCCCGGATACAGTCACTATTTATTCGACGGCGTCTTCAACCACGGGCGACGCGACGGCGATCCTCGGTGAATCCTATTCTGAGTCTGGAATCGGAGTCTATGGCAAGGCGCACTCGGTGACCCCGAACCGAAACCAAATTGGCGTCCAAGGCGACAGCTCAGGAAGTTCTGGAGCGGGGGTCCTCGGCTACAACACGAGCCCGACCGGCCGGTCGACTGGAGTCTGGGCAGCTTCAGCGAACATTAGTAGCGGTTCGGCTGCGCTCCTGGTCTTCGGAAACTCCCTTGTAGCAGGAACAAAGCAATTTAGGATCGACCATCCGCTCGATCCTGAGAACAAGTATTTGCACCACTATTGCACCGAGGGTCCCGCTCCATATCTTGAGTACAAGGGCCGCGTTGTGACAGACAACCAAGGGTACGCCTGGGTGTCTTTGCCTGACTATTTCGCGGCGATCAACCGCGATCCAGACTACCAGCTGACTGTAGTCGATTCATCGGAAGACTTTGTGCTTGTCAAAGTCACTCGCGAAATCCAGAACAACCGATTTCAGATTCGATCGAACAAACCAGGCGTGTCGGTCTGCTGGCAAGTCAAGGGCTTGCGAAACGACGCTTGGGTCCGACAATCAAGAGTCCTGACGGTGGAGCCAAAACCAGAATCTGAGCGGGGACTGTATCAAATCCCGCAGCTCTATGGACAACCGATGAACAGTGGGATTTTGAAAGTTGGAAAGTCCCATCAGAGGCCTCACCCACCAGCGAGGAACCCTTAGCGCTTTCGTTTGTTCAAGGCACGGTCGAGGTACGAAGTTTCACTCATACCTAACAATTTGGTCAGAAAGTAGTAACCCCAAGCCGCCGCCAGACCCAGGAGGACAAGGGCACAAATATTAGCTGGCTTGAATGTGATCAAGTCGCACACTTTGCCAAGGAGCCAGACCGGAATTCCAACGGCTGTGGCCGCTATCAAAGCTTTGCCGATTGTCCCAGCGATCGAGCGCACATCCACCGAATCGGCCTCACGGCGCAGATCGAGCATCATTGCAACGACGAGCATGGTGGCCGAGACCGTCCCTGCTAGCCCAAACCATGCCGCTGGAAGCCGAAGGACGACAATCGTCCATCCAAAACCCACAAAGACCGCGGTGGCCACTGTCCCCATGACGATGGGCTTGACATTTTTCTGCATAGCGAAATAGCCCCGCATGAGCAAGGGGTGCAAGCACCAAGCCGCGACACCAAGCGAAAAGGTCTGCAAGATGGGTGCGGTTCTTGCCGTGTCTGTGGCAGTGAACTGGCCGTGCTCGAAAAGAGCGCGCACGATCTGCCAGGGAAGAGCGACCAAAATAGCTGTGACTGGCAAGGTCAAATCGACGACGGTTCTCAGCGACTTGGTCAGCTGGCTACCGAATGCAGGCTTATTGTCTAACGACCAAAATTGGCTGAGGACAGGGAATGCGGCCAAAGCAAGCGATTGCCCAAATATGGCCAGTGGCGCCTGCATCAATCGGTTGGCCGTATCGACAGCGGTGTTGCTCCCTTGGTCATAAAAGGTGCTGAAGTACTGAAGAATTAGGGCGTAAACACCGGGCAAAGACAATCCCAAAATGACGGGAAGCATGAGCCGGAACACCTTTTTGACCCCGGGGTGTTGGAGTTGGAGAGAAGGGCGAAACTTCACTCCGACTTTCTTCATGGCCCAGAGGGGCACAACAATGTTGCCAAGTAGGGCACCGACGAGGGCACCCCAGGACATTCCGGCGACTCCCGGGCTGACGACATGCCCAAGTACAACGGCGCCAGCGATGATTCCCAGATTGTAAATGTTTGGTCCAAGGCCCGGGACACTGAAAACGCCTCTTGCGTAAAGAGTCCCCATCATTAGCCCACCGATGAAGAAAGCAAATTGTGCTGGGAGGACGATCCGGCTCATAAGCGTGACTTCGCCGATCAAGTTCGCTTTACCTCCGCAGACAATCGCCGAAATTTGTGGAGCAAGGACCCAAGCGACGCCGATTAAGACGACGAGGGCGATCGACATTACGCAGAGCACGACACTATAGACCGTCCATGCCTCATCGTCTTCCTTCTTGGCTAAATACTCAGAGAACACCGGGATGAACGCTGAACTGAGTGCTCCGCCCGCCACCAGAAAGAAGAGCAGGTCGGGGATCTGATAGCTGATCCGGTAAGCGTCAGTATGTTCGTTCTGACCAAAAAGCGAAGCGGTAACGATATCCCGTATGATGCCGAGCACCCTGCTTAGAAAGAGGCTGGCCATCATGATGCCGCCCGCACGGGCGACGGAAGTCTGAGTTGGGTTGGTCCCCGTCTCGTCGTTTATGGCCAAGCGTCCATTATGGCCCGCGGTGCTCGTGGGAGCAAAGGCAGGATTTGTACAAGTTGTTGAGACGGAGCGTCTAAGAACTTATGAGTCGATTTCGCTTCAGTGTCTTTTGTACCTTAGGATTTATTGGCTGCTTTCTGGGAGGCTTTGCCGGTCAACTCGGTCCGAGGGCATCAATGGCCCAATATCAGTCGCCTGGCCAGATCAATCCCGGTCAAGTCAACATTCGGTCAGAAAACACTTTGTTCGTGCCCGAAGGGGGTCTGAAACTCGTCAATGCCCGCAACCGGGTTTTAGGAATGTTCGCAGAAAGTCAAGGGAACGGATCTCTTATTCTGAACAACAGCGAAGGTCAACCTGCCGTTTTTATTGCTGCCAGCTCCCAAGGAATCGTGATTGTAGGGGGGACCAATGCGCCAAGTTTGACGATCCTCGGGCCCAAGGGAACCGAAGGTGTCAACATTGCCGCAACTGAAAAAGAAGCTTCCGTGGTTTTGCGAGGAGGTACAAAGTTTTCCTCTTCAGATTCTGGAGGACGGGTCACTCTCTTCGATTCGGGCAAAGTGGCCGGCATTGACTTGGTGGCCGAGAGGTCTGGCGGGCGGCTCACCGGCTCCGACTCATCGAAGAAAAAGTTGTTCGAATTGAAATGTGTGGAAGGCGCAGGAAGTCTCAGCCTATTCAACGAGGAAGGAGAAACAGGGTTCAAGGCAATCGGGTCCGGAAGTGCGGAAATCCAAAAGGACAAAGAGACATTGTGGAAAGTCCCCGCCGACAAGTGACCTGATCCCGTTAACGACGGCCGCCCTTGAAAAGGTTGCCCAAGATTCCTCGGATAAGCTGACGTCCGATTTGCGTTCCTGCCGATCGGGCAACGCTGGTCGCCATGGCTCCGATTACTTTTCCAGCATGGTCCATAGCTGTCGGCTCGTGTCGCTGCCTGGGGGCCGCTTCTTTGGGAGCTTCTGCAACCTCTTGTTGGGCTTTTGCATGGAGCAACTCGTAGGCCGATTCCCTGTCGACGGTCACTTCGTAGACGCCTTTGACCGGGCTTCGATCGATCACAGCCCTACGCTCATCCGGAGTGATGGCGCCAACCCGGCTTGATGGAGGATGTATCAGGGTCCGTTGGGTGACCATCGGCGTCCCTTTTTCTTCGAGAAACGACACGAGGGCTTCTCCGACAGCCAATTGTGTGATCACATCTTCGGTATTAAAAGCGGGATTGGGGCGCATCGTTTCTGCGCAAGACTTTACGGCCTTTTGATCCCTTGGAGTGAAGGCCCGCAGGGCGTGCTGGACTCGGTTGCCAAGCTGACCGAGGACAGTGTCCGGAACGTCGATGGGGTTTTGCGTGATGAAATAGACGCCAACCCCTTTTGAACGGATGAGCCGTACGACCTGCTCCACCTTCTCGATCAACGCTGGCGGGGCTTCGTCGAACAGCAAATGAGCTTCGTCGAAAAAGAAGACAAGCTTTGGCTTTTCTGGATCGCCGATCTCTGGCATCTGCTCGTATAGCTCGCTGAGCATCCAAAGCAGAAACGTCGCATAAAGCTTTGGGCTCTGCATGAGTTTGTCAGCTGCCAAGATGTTGATGACGCCCTTGCCATCCAGGCTTGTCCGCATGAGGTCTTCCAACTTAAGAGCGGGTTCCCCGAAAAAGCTTTCCCCGCCTTGCTGTTCGAGGACAAGGAGCGCGCGCTGGATGGTGCCGACGGACGCCGCGCTTACGTTTCCATACTCGGTGGTTAATTCCTTGGCATTATCGGCGATGTGTTGGAGGGCCGCCCTGAGATCTTTCATATCTAAAAGCAGCAACCCCTCGTCGTCGGCCAATTTGAACGTAAGGTTGAGCACACCTTCCTGTGTGTCGTTGAGCTGGAGCATCCGGCTAAGAAGAAGCGGGCCCATTTCGCTCACGGTCGCTCGAACCGGGTGGCCCTGCTGTCCGAACACATCCCAAAACACCGTCGGAAACGCACTGTAGGACAGGGAGTATCCAATTTGTTTAGCCCGGTCCTCAATCTTCGGATTGCCGCCCCCAATTTGCGACATTCCTGCCAAATCTCCTTTTATGTCGGCCATGAACACAGGAACGCCGATGGAACTGAATCCTTCAGCCAAGACTTGCAAACTGACCGTCTTTCCGGTGCCTGTCGCACCAGCGACCAATCCGTGGCGGTTTCCAAACTTTGGCGTCAAATTGACGGGCCCATCGCCTTGACCCACGTAAATGCCGTTGAGACTCATAAGTACCGAAAGGAGATTACCCTGGCACCCCTGGCTTAGAGTCCTGTCGGTGCCTTCGGCCATAGTGATCGAAAGGGCAAAATCGCTCTGCATGCGCGAGGATCAGCACTTTGAAAGCTGGAAAAAGATGGTGCTCCGAAGTATGCCGTCACCAGCTTGGCTCGGGGCTGACAACCCGGAAGGTGACATTGTCATAAGCACGAGGATCCGCTATGCGCGAAGTTTGCGCGGCTTTCGATTCCCGCACCATGCCTCGAATGACGATCTCAAGCGAGTTCAATCGGCAGTCAGGTCTGCGTCTAAGGGGCTTAAGCTTGACCAAATGAACCGAATGTCCGAAGCAGAGCGGGATTTTTTGCTCGGTAGCCGCCTGATCTCGCCAGATTTCCAGCACCGAGAGCCAGGCCGCGCCTTGTTGCTCGATGAGTCGCGGACCGTCAGTGTCATGGTCAACGAAGAGGACCATCTCCGCTTGCAAGCTTTGACTCCTGGATGGAGCCTGCCAAACGCACAAGTCGCCGCAGACCATGTCCTCGACCACCTGTCTGACCGGATTCAGTTCATGAGCCACCCTCGTTTCGGATTCTTAACTGCCAGTCCCTACAATGCTGGAGAAGCACGCAGGCGGTCAGCTCTTTTCCATTTGATCGGACTGGCGCACACTAAGCACTTGCCATCGGTTCTGAAAGCACTGGCAGCATGGGACTTGACGGCCCGGGGGCTCTTTGGTGAGACTAGCAGGGCCGTTGGAGCGTTTTTCCAAGTCAGTGCGACACGGGGCGACGTATCGGAATTTCGAGGCGCATGCGAGTACCTCATCCAAGAAGAGCGGAGAGCGCGTCGGGAAGTCACCCGGGACACACTCCATGAGAAAACCCGATCCGCCATTCAATTCGCGGTCGCTTCGATGGATTTGTCCCTGGCAGAGGCATTGCGAGTTTTCGCCTGGGTCAGGTGGTCAGCGTCTGCGGGTCTCACCCTTGGTCCGGTGACGCCGAGAGATGTTGACCTTTGGGTGTCGTCAATGGAAGTGCACGGCACCCAGGACAGTCAAACTGCCGCACGACAGCGGGCGGTCTTTGTGAGGAACCGGGTTGAATACCTATGACCTGATTTACCGGCTCTTGCCTTGGTCGAGGTTGACCATTGTGCCCATGAGCGTCTTTTCCGCCCCACCCTTGTCACCGCGTTGGATGGCTTGCATAGCCATAGTCACCTCTTGGGCTTCCGAGGTCCTCCCCTGCGCAACAAGTAGAGCCTGAGTTTTTTGCAGGTCGGCGATCGCGCCTGCCGTGGTCAACTGCTGTGTTTTGAGTCCCATGATCGTCTTCTCGACAGCGCGTGAAGCTGCTGTGATTTCCGCTGCACCCGAGACCCGCGGGTCGACTGGCACCGAATATCGAGAAGCGTCTGCGGAGAATTCCATGACGAAATCCAACTTTGTTGTCCTTGCGACACCGCCTACATCGGCATAACTGAGCGAGCCGCCACAAACCCGGTAGTGCCCAAGTGGATGGTTTGGAAATTCGAAGTCGAACACTAACGAGAGGACTTCGCCTTGCTCGATGTCAGCCAGGTCGAGGCTGAACTCTCGGCTGTCTGGTGGGACAGATTGGCCCGTCACGCCACGAAGCTGGACCCAACGGGACAGTTTCAAGTCCAATTTTAGGTGCATGGCCTGGACTGACATTAGCCTGTTCAATTCAGTCCGGAAAATCTCGGGAATGAGTTGCGGCTGAGGGATGTAATAGTAGTTCCCTCCCGCTCTTTTAGCCATTGCTGCCAAGAGCTCCTCGTTGTACTCAGGCCCAAACCCTAAGAACGTGCACGTGACCCCTCTAGATTTGATGTCTCCAGCATGGCTGACCAGGCTCGAAAAGTCCTTGATACCGGCAGTTGGCTCACCATCGCTTAAGACCACCATTCGTGTGGCTCTTCTTGATTCGGTGTGCATGGCCAATTGATTTGCAGCCAGCTGCATGCCGTCGTACAAGTTGGTCGTATAACCTGGGCTCAATTGGGCGATACCATCTTTCACGGCTTGCCTGTTAGTGACCTTTTGTGGTGGCATGAGCACCTCCACTGTTTCGTCAAAAACGACGATCGAAAGCACATCGTTTGGCCCCAAAAGGTCAACAACGAACCCACATGCCTGTTTGGCGTACTCCAGGGGAGGGCCTTCCATTGATCCAGACCTGTCGATGACAAGGCACAAGTTCAGGGCCGTTCTCTGCCCGCTGTCGGCTAACCCCTGGAGGCCCGAATGACCTCCGGCCGAAACCTCGACCAAAAACTGTTCGCGTGCGGGCCCATTGGCAAGAGTGACATGCCGACCGGGGGTCAAGGTGACCGACAACTCCTGCGATGGTTGGGCCCAAGCAGTCGTTCGGTTCGGGTCGCTCCCCAGCCCTGGGGGGCCCGACATTACGGTCTTGTTTTCTGTCGCCCCACTCGCAAGAACAGTCTTGTTAGGGTCGAATGTCCCCTGGACAGTTTTATTGGGGTCATTGGGAAACTGGCTCATTTCTCTCGCCTGCCACGTGCTTGACAGTTTAGACGGGAAACACTTGGAAAAGGTTGAAGGACTACACGGTTTCAAAAGGTACACTGGACAGACCAGGTTCTCTGCGCCCAATCTGAGGCGCCGAACGGGACCAGAGGGAGCCAATGAAAAAATATGAAGCTTTTTACATCGTCCCAGCGACGATGACAGACGCCGAAGTCACGAAAGTCGCCGAACACTTCAAAGGGATCGTCGAGAAAAACGGAGGCACTGTCGAGTCGGCTGCTAAGTGGGACAAGCGGAAGCTCGCCTACGAGGTCAAAGGCCACAAGGAAGGGAACTACGTCCTGATGAACTTTGAGGCGCCGCCACAGGTGCCTGCGGAACTGAACAGGTTGATGCGGATCAGCGACGACATCGTCCGCCACCAAATCATTATTCGCGAAGAGGTCACTGCATGAACGTCATTAGTATTGTAGGACGGCTTACGCACGACCCAGACCTGCGAACTACCACGACGGGCAAGCAGGTCGCAAGTTTCTCGGTAGCCGTCAATAAACGGTTTAAGCCGCAAGACGGGTCTGCAGACGCAGACTTCTTTCGGGTTTCTGCCTGGGGGCAGACTGCAGAATACGTTTCTAACTACCTGAGCAAAGGCCGGCTTGTTGCTGTCAGTGGACGGATCGAGTCTCGAAAATTTACTGACAGAGATGGCAACAACCGCGAAACTTGGGAAGTCACGGCGGACAGTGTCCAGGGGCTCGACCGACCTCGGGACGATGACGGCGGAAGTGGTAGTGCAGCCGTCATGGCAGGCGGAAACGCAATGCCTTCTGTTGACGAGTTCGACCCGTTCGCCGACGAATGAGCCACCTTCTTGACGACAGGAAGTATGTCCTTCGGAACGATCCGAAGGACATGTACGGCTTGACAATGGCGTTCCCTGACCAATGCGCACGGGCATTGGAGATCGCAACTCAATCAAACTTGCCGACAGTCAGACACCCTCATTGCGTGGTTCTGACTGGATTGGGCGGATCGGCGGCAGGAGGCGATCTTACGAGGGCCCTGTTTGAGTTCGATTCTGCCGTACCGTTTCTCGTCAATCGAGACTACACCTTGCCAAAGTGGGCGGGCCCTAACACTTTGGTCTTTGCCACGAGCTACTCAGGGAACACGGAAGAAACCCTAAGTGCCTATCGGGATGCTAGTGCAAAGGGCTGTCAAATTGTTTGCGTCACAAGTGGAGGGGAGTTAGCGTCACTCGCTCAGAGGGACGGCCATCCTTTGGTCACAATTCCATCTGGTCAACCTCCGCGGACTGCTCTCGGGTTCCTGTTTGTGCCTGTCGCAGCTGCCTGCGAACGGTTTGGGCTCCTGCCGCAACAAAACTGGACACGCGCTTTTGATGTCTTGCAGTCATGTGCAAAACTATGGTCGGTGGAGACGCCCTATGACGACAACGAGCCCAAACAGGTTGCTGACGCACTCTTTGGGAATGTTTCTGTGCTCTATGGGTTAGGCTTTTGGCAAGGCTTGGTGGCAGGTCGCTGGAAGGGTCAAATCTGCGAAAACGCTAAGAACATGACATTCGCCCATACCTTTCCCGAGTTGTGCCACAACGAAGTCTTAGGATGGGTCGAGGCGGACAAGCAAGGAGTAGCGTCCTGGGTGTCCGTGGTCTTGCAAGACGGACAAGAGAGTCCAAAGATGAAGAAGCGGGCCGAAGTCACGGCCCGACTGATCCATGGTGTGGCTCAGACGCTCACAGTCACTGCGGTCGGAGACTCACTGTTAGAAAAAATGTTATCCCTGACTTACTATGGCGACTTTGTGTCTCTCTACTTGGCGGCCCTAAATGGAGTCGATCCGGAAAACATTGACTCGATCAACATCCTCAAGTCAGAGCTTGCCAAGGTTGACTAGCCGTCACTTTCGGCCGAAAAGAACCGAAGTGAGCAAGTAGTTTGCGACATAGATGAGCACCATGCTGATCACGACTGAGTTTGTAGTCGCACGTCCGACCCCTGTCGCCCCGTCTCTCGTCCTTAGCCCTTGTTGGCAAGACACGACCGCTACAATCAGCCCAAAGAACAAAGTCTTGACCATCCCATTTGTCATGTCTGACGGCTCCACAAACTGCTTGATCGAGTTCCAAAAGGCTCCAGACGGTACTCCACCTCTATAAACAGATACCAAGTAACCCCCCATTACTCCAGAGTAGACACCGATCAGGCAGAGAACGGGCTGCATTGTCACCGAGGCGATCAATCTAGGTAGAACCAGGTACTTCGTCGGATCAACGCTGAGAGAGCGGAGCGCGTCGATCTGCTCGGTCACGGCCATCGAGCCGACCTGGGCCGCCATCGCAGACCCTGCCCGCGAAGCGACCATGATCCCTGCGAGAACCGGGGCGATTTCGCGAGTGACGGCCAGCCCGACGGCCGCGCCAGCCAAGTTTGTCGCGCCGAATCGAACGAGCAGTTCGGCTGAATAGAGGCTGAGCACCGCGCCACTGGCAAAAGTCGTCAAGGCAACAATCGGAATGGAGGCGACGCCGATAAAAGACATTTGATTGACTGTCTCGGCCAATTCGATTGGTTTTGAAAAGACCTTGCGGCAGGAGTCAAGAAGGATAATCGTGCATTCACCGACAAACACCAAAGGGGTGGTTAGGATAGAGCTCCAAGACTTGTTCCTTTCGTCGGCTACCGGGAGCATTGGTCATCATCATACCGACGTGGCCCATAATCTCGTGTGCCTCGAGTCACAGTCCTGCTGACCTGTTACAACCACTTGGACTTTTTGCCCGCGTGTCTCGACAGCGTCAGGGCCCAAACCTACCAAGATTACGAAATCATAGTCCTCGACGATGGCTCTGTCGATGGGACCCGTGAGTACTTGGCCAGGCTGCCCGCCGACCCCCAAATGAAAATTGTCCTGAACGAAAAGAACCTGGGCACTTATGGAACCCTTAACGCTGGCCTTCATCTGGCCAAGGGCGAGTTGGTGGCAATCCTGAACGATGACGATGTTTGGGAGCCTGAGAAGCTGGCACAACAAGTGGACTTACTGGATGCAAACCCCAGAGTCGGGCTCGTGCATACAAACGGGGCCTTTATCGATGGGAGCGGCGCAAGGGTCGAAGGTGAACCTTTGGGTTTTGAGTTTCCGAGGACGGAGACAGGCGATGTCTATCTTGACCTTGTATACGCAAACAAAATCATCGCCAGTGCGGTCCTTGTGAGGAGGGAGTGTTTTGACAGTTTGGGACTGTTCAATCCCGACTACTTTGGATCAGGGGACTGGGAGATGTGGCTCCGGATCGCAGAGAAATGGGACGTCGGCTACATAGATGAGAGGCTCACTTACTATCGTGTCCATGGGACGAACGCGTCACACAATCTCGAAAAGATTTGGAAGGATGACGAGCGGCTAAGGATCTGGCTCGACGAAAGGTTGGCCCATCCAAAGAAAAGCTATGGCACCACCATGCTGCAAAAAGCCAGAGCCCACAACTTAGCGTGCCTGGGTACTGTGCTCACCTTGAATGGCCACCCAAAAGCAGGAAGGAACGCTTATGCGCGCTCACTTCACCTTGATCCCGGACGTTGGAGGAGCCGCCTAAGATGGATCGCTACCTTTCTGCCGAAGTCTTGGTTCAGGCGTCTGCTGTGACTCGGACCCTTCTCAAGGTCCTGGTATTCTCATTCGACCTTGGCGCCGTGCCCAAGTGGTTAAGGGAACGGTCTGCAAAACCGTCATTCAGCGGTTCGAATCCGCTCGGCGCCTCCAAGCATTTACATTAAAACGCCCGGCACACACGGCCGGGCGTTCTCCTGTGAGTTCGACTCTCTACCTAGTTCGGACAGCCATGTACGCTCGCATTGTGCCAGTCCGGTAGTTGAACCCGCGGCCCACGATCGTGTCCGAATCATTGATTCCCCAAGCCCGGTCCAGGTTCCATTCGGTCGGATTTCCGGCCAAGTTGTTGAGGTCATAGGAGACACCCTTGATCGAAACCATGGCTCGGTTGACTTGGAAGGGACTGGTGCCGATGAAGAGCCGAGAATTGCCGCAAACGACGTTCCGGCGGTTGATGCCAAACCCAAAGGTGTCGATACCATAGACTGACAGCGTCCGAGTCACTTCACCTTGCCTCATCGCGAGCTTGAAGTAAGATCGTCCTTGCGAATCGCGGAATTTCTGCTGACCCCTAAAGTACGGCTCGCCCAAGTTCTGCATTCGTCGCTCTGGCGTCCATAGAAAGGCCCTCTTGATCCGGCCCTTGTTTGTTGGGGCGTTATGGATTTGGCTCATTTCCGAGAATCCGGTGACTCCAAAGTAATCGCTGATGGCTTTGGCTTCGCTCTGCGGACCTCCAAGAGTCCCCAGGTCTTGCGGAGCTTGATTCTCGACAAAGAGAGCTGCGTGGGTCGGCCCGCTCTGTGTGTGAGACCAGCCTGCATAGACGTTGACATTGTTCACGTCCTGGGCGCTGGACCAAAGTCCGCCCAATGTTCCTAAGTTGAACCTGGTAAACGTGTTCGCCCCGTAGTTGAACTTCTCACCGGCCGCTTTCCATTGAGCCTGGTTGTTCTGAAAACTTCCGCTGATCCGGTCGGTGTCATTGATACCCAGGCATGTGCCTTCTCCTCCGCCAAACGTTCCAAGGTCGCGAACGCGGTTCAGTGCTGTGAATTCTACGGCCCTGGTACCGCGCTTGCCCACAATCCGGCCCGATTCGTTGATTGCGTTGGCCGAGCTGGTGGGGCCGGTGGTCTGCAGGAGGGTCAGCTGCCCATTTTCCCAAACGCATGCAGCATATGTGCCGTCATTTCGAAATGTCCAGCCTACGGTCTGGTCGTTGTTGTTGATGGCAATCGCTTCGCTGGAGCCATTGACAGCACCAAGATCAATGATCCGGTACTGTGGCGTCACTTGGGCACTGCCCAGGGCAGTCGTCGCGGTCAGTGCGAGTGTGGCGATGGTTGTGTTGATTTTCATTTTGTGTCCTTTGTTTCGGGCCTTCAATCGGCGCGATGGGAACACTTTGAAACCGCACTCTGACAAAACTCTGACAAGATCTAGATCTCAATGGATTTTCTCTTTTCAGACCGTAAGTGGCTGAGATAGCGGTTCAAATTTTCGCGATGGATTCATAATCTGTGTCATGGTGGCGCCCAAGACCTGCCGGGTCGAAATGCTGGGTCAACTTAAGGTCGTCACCACAACCGGAAGCACGACCCGTTTTCGCACCTACAAAACGGGTGCCTTGCTCAGTTACCTTGCGTTCTATTTAGACCGACCTGTCCCTCGTGAAGAGTTAGTCGAAATGCTCTGGCCGGAATCGGGCAGTGACCAGGCTAGGAACTCTCTTTCGCAGTCTTTGTCGTCCCTGAGGCACCTCCTGGAGCCACCCCCTGTGCAGGCAGGCGCAGCCTTGGAGGCCGGGCGCCACACTGTACGCCTCAAATCTGAAGCCTGTGACACGGATGTCGTCGAATTTAGAACATTGGCAAAATTGGCGGATCAAGCTAAGGTGACGGGTGACCTAGACCTGTGGCAAGTCCGGGCCATGTCAGCAGTAGAGTCGTTCCCAGGCGAGTTCTTGCCGGGTATCTATGAAGATTGGTGCCTTGGTCATCGCGAGGGTCTAAGAGAAGAGGCTCTGAGTCTCATTGAGGCCCTCTCGGCAGACTTCGAATCCAAGGGCGATCTGAAGATTGCGCTCAAATATGCGATACAAGGAGTGTCCGTAGATGTCACGCGGGAGTCGTGCCACCGGGCGGCTATTCGGCTGTACGACAAGCTGGGGCAGCCGGATTCTGCGGTCAAACAATTCAGGATCCTCGAAAAGGCTCTTTCTTCGCAGTTGGGTATCCGTCCGGCCAGCGCGACGAAGCAGATGGCCAGGGACGCTCTGGACCGTCCAAGGTCTGAAACCGTGGGCATGTCCGATGAACCAAGTCAGGCCGAGGTCTTGGGGACACCGACATGGATCGACTGCCTGTCCTGCCTTAACCTAGCCGACATACAGATTGAAGATGCGCCGAAATTGCCCTCAACAAGAAGGGCCATGTTCGCGAGCCCTGAAGCTGCGCTCTTGTTCGCTCACGCGATCCTAAAAGAAGACCCGCTGGCGAGGACTGCCATCTCTACTGGGAACGCCCAGCGTGTCCTCGACGCTGAGCTGGTCTCGAATGGCCAGATTGTCTGCGACGAAGCGACTGCGCTTTTGTGCCCGATCGGATGGGTGGACTTGGGACTCCGGCGAACCAACCTTGGCAATGTGCGACTTTACGTGGCCGAGAAGACCGCCGGTGCGCCTGTTGCTCCTCATGCTGGACTTTCTACCATCCCAAGGATGATCAACTCGACATTTGGCCGTGAGACGGAAGTCAGGCAAATCGTGACCCTCCTTACAAGTGGGGCGCAAGCCTTGGTAACGGTCACTGGGCCGGGAGGAATGGGCAAGACACGCCTTACAATTGAGTGCGCCAGCCGCATGGTCGATGACCATTCTTGTTCCGTGGTGTTCGTACCGTTGGAAACGGCAATAAACGCCGACCAAACATGGTCCGCCCTGGCCAAGAGCCTGAAGCTGGTCACTACGCCAAAATTGCCGACGTCTGAACAGGTCCTCTCTGCCCTGCAATCGCGCTCATGCGTTCTAATCCTTGACAACTTTGAGCAATTGGTGGACTCTGGTGGCAAAACCGTTGTGTCTGAAATTCTCCAATTGGGGTCTGGGACCACGCTGCTTATTAGTTCGCGACGCAGCCTAGGCATCGATGGCGAAGTCGCAGTCTCTCTCGGGCCGTTGTCAACCGACTCGAACGGGTCAACTCAGTCTAACTCGGCAGCTGTCGAACTGTTTGTCGACCGTGCGACGGCAGTTAAGCCAGACTTTCAGTTGTCCGACACCAACCGCGAAACAGTTTATGAACTTTGCAGGAGGTTAGAGGGTGTCCCCTTGGCGATTGAACTTGCTGCGGCCCGAATACAAGTTCTGTCTCCAAAACAGATCCTGGAGCGATTTGACGAAAGGCTCGACCTCTTGTCGAGCAGAACCAAGCCTGCCAGGCATAAATCGCTTCGCGACGCGATCGACGGGACTTATCATATGTTGGATCCAGTTTTGCAGCGGGCATTCCGGAACCTGACAGTTTTCCGCGATGGCTGGAGCGAGGAGTTGGCCGAATCTGTACTGGACACTCCGGTGGCATTGGACACCCTGGCGGAACTAGTTGATTTTTCGTTGGTTCAGACAACTGAGACGAAAGGCGGCCAAGTCCGATTTTCGATGCTGGACACACTAAGGGAATATTCGGCAGCCGTGTCTCCACCCGACGAACTGGCAGAGTGCCGGAAGCGAATGGCGCAAGGAGTGACACGACTCGTTGAGACATCCGAGCGTTTGCTCGAAGGGCCTCGGCAGGTTGCCGTCCTAGACAAACTTGAACTAGAGAGATCCAATATTGCAGAAGCTCTGGCTTGGGCTATCGAAAATGAGGAACTCGAAACGATGCTCCGAATCTGTGGGGCGAGCTGGAGATTTTGGCATTTGAAATCTCACTTGCTAGAGGGCAGAAGATGGTGTTCTACGGCGTTAGAGCTGGGTGAAGGCCCCAACCCACTGCGGGCAAAAGTTTTGAACGCTTGGGGACGGCTCGCTTACCTTCAAGGTGACTATGACGAAGCGAAAAAGGCGCATGAGTCTGCGCTTGAGATTTCTACGGACGACTCGGATTCGCAGGCCATGGCTCTCAACGCATTAGGGGCCGTGGCCTATGAGCAGGGTCGGTACGATGAGTCAGTCGGGCTGTTCGAGCAAGCTCTGGAACTTCGGCGGGAACGGGGCGACCGGTTTGGCGAAGGAAACGCACTGAGTTGGCTTGGCATCGTGTTCACCGACCAATGCAAGTACGATTTGGCAAGTGAGTTCCTGCAGCAGAGCCTGAGCATTCGGCAGGACATCGGAGACCTTGGCGGTATCGCGCGGTCTCTTAATTCATTGGGAATTTTGGCACGCAGACAAGTCGACTTAGAGTCCGCGACAAGTTATTACGAAGAAGCCCTGGGTCTCCATCAACAGCTCGGAGATCGCCGGGCGATAGCGGGGATGCTGGCCAATCTGGGAATTGTCGCGCAGCTGCAAGGTCAATTGGACAAGGCGACGTCTCTCTTAGAAGAGTCACACTCGATTTGTGATGAGATCGGCGACAAGTGGGGTTCAGCCACTGCAAGGGCCAACTTAGCCAACTTGGCACTGGAGTCAGGCGACCCATCCAAGGCTAAGTCGCTCCACGCTGGAGCCTTGCGTGACAGGTTCGGTCTTAACAACATGTGGGGAGTCGCCTATTCGCTCGAAGGTAGCGCGAGAGCCCTTGTTTCGACAAAGAAATACGAAGCGGCGAGAATCGCTCTGACGTGTGCTGGACTGATCCGTGACGGACTAGGATTGCCGTTGCCACCTTCAGAGCAAGCTTTGGTCAAGGAGACTTGGCGGACAGTCGAAGAGAAAACAAAGACGGGCAATGGTGGCGTGCTACAGACGGCGGACGCTGTCGAGCACGTCCTACGGGCACTCGAACAATAGCGTGTTTGTCCAAGTTCCCGGTATTCTGGCCCTGAAAGTCCATGATCCGGTTCCTAATTGTCACGATGGCTCTAATGCTCTCCTGCCTCGGCGTAGAAGCCCAGGAGACCCCCGCTCAGAAAGCAAAGCGGATGCAATGGTGGAAAGATGCACGGTTCGGTATGTTTATCCACTGGGGAACGTACAGTGTTCTGGAAGGGGCCTGGAACGGCCAAGACCGCTATGGTGAGTGGATCAGAGACTCGGCCCGCATTCCCATCGATGACTACAATAAAGTCAAAGACAAGTTTAATCCGGTGAAATTCAACGCGAAGGATTGGGCGCATATGGCCAAAGAAGCGGGGATGAGGTATGTCGTCATCACCAGCAAACACCACGAAGGGTTCGCCATGTTTGACTCCAAGTACTCAGACTACGACATTATGGCGACCCCATTTAAGCGAGATATCTTGAAAGAGCTTTCGAATGCTGTCAGGGCAGAAGGTCTCCAAATGTGCTGGTACCACTCGATCATGGACTGGCACAATCCGGACTATTTACCAAGACGGCCTTGGGAGAATCGACCAGTGGGAGACGCGGACATGGATCGATATGTCAAGTTTCTGCGTAACCAGGTGACCGAACTCCTCACCAACTACGGTCCAATTGGCCTGATGTGGTTTGACGGCGAATGGGAATCGACATGGAACCACGCTTACGGCCAGGCCCTTTACAACCTGTGTCGCAAGCTCCAACCGAACGTCATCGTCAACAATCGTGTTGATGTTGGGCGAGGGGGCATGGGTGGCCTCAGCGACGCTGGATTTGCAGGAGACTATGGGACACCAGAGCAAGAAGTTCCAGCGACAGGGATCCCCGGAGTGGACTGGGAGACCTGCATGACGATGAACGACAACTGGGGCTACAACCGGGTTGACAAGAATTACAAATCGACCACTCAGCTCATTCAGCTTCTGTGCGATATTGTTTCTAAAGGGGGCAATTATTTGCTGAACATCGGCCCTCAACCAAATGGTGAATTTCCACCGGAATCTGTACAGCGGTTAAAGGAGATTGGCGATTGGATGGCGGTCAACGGAGAGTCGATATATGGGACCAGCCCGTCCTCTTTCAAGTCGCTGCCATGGGGCCGAAGCACGACCAAAGGCAACCGAATCTACCTTCAGATTTTTGACTGGCCCGCGTCTGGCGAACTAGTGGTGCCTGGACTCGGAAACAGCGTCAAAAAGGTAAAGCTTCTGGGGTCGAGACAGTCGTTGAGAGCCAAACGCGCCGGACCAGACTGGGTTCTGACCTTGCCGAAACCTGTGGGTAAGCGGGTTCCAGTTGTCCGAATAGACCTGGCAGGGGCTCCAATTATCTACGATGCGCCCCAGCTGAAGTATGTCGCTGACAAGTTTGTCTCAGTAGCGAAGGTCAGTATGGACGCAAAAAACCTGGACGTGCACTACACTTTGGATGGAAAGACCCCGACGACAAAATCGCCGAAATACACGGGCCCGGTGACGGTGAAAAGCTCGTGCTTAGTGAAGGCCCGGTCGTTCCACAAAGGCAAGCCAGTTTCGGCCGTTTCGATGGCTTCTTTCAGCAAAGTCGATCCTTGGCCAATGATCCAACTTCGGCCAGGGGTGAAGTTGACACCCGGCGTCACCGCAAAAGTTTATGATGGAGCGGTCGATGCTCTTCCCATGTTTGAGGCTCTTCGGCCGGAGTCGACCCAAAACATTGAGTCTATTCGCTTGATAGATGCCAAAAGAGAGAACTACTCTGTAGTCTACTCCGGATACTTGGAAGTCACTCTCGATGAAGCTTACGAGTTTGCTCTACAGTCAGACGATGGATCGCGGTTGTGGATCGATGGCCAACTGGTCGTCGACAATGATGGTCTCCATAGCTCCCAAGTGAAAACTGGTGTGGCTCCCCTGGCAAAAGGTCTGCACCACTTGCGGGTCGAGTGGTTCAACAAATCTGGCGGCGCAGACCTGGCCCTGCGACTAGGTGTCGCTGGAAGACAACTTCAGCCCGTCGCCGGTTCGGCTCTATTCAGGCGGTAGCTCAGAGTGACCACACGAGGCCTTTGGTGTGGGGCTGGCGACTGCGGGCAGTCACGACACGATGTTGTCGAGTTTGTCAAAAAAGTCGCAGGCGCGGGTTTCAATCTTCTCCTACCCGAGCTCAAGGGTGGCCATGGACTTTTGCGCTATCCAAGCAAAAAGTTCAGGCAAGCAGTGGAGCCGGGCTACGAGGAGTTCGACCTTCCTGCCCACCTATTGGATGCCTGTAAGTCACATGGAGTCGAAGTTCACGCGTGGTTCATTGACTTCTTTGAGGGTGAGGATGGCCCAGCTTTCCGTACACACCCAGATTGGGCCGCACTCGATAAATCCGGCAGCCCGACGAACATCGAGACTTTGCGGGGTGAGAGGTTCACCGGACTGTGGATGTGCCCGGCAAGGTTGCCAGGATATGCCGATCAGTGGCTCCAACCGATTTACGAGGAGTTTGTCGAGCTCTACGAATTCGATGGCGTGCACCACGACTATGTGAGATATCCCGGAGACCTTGCTCCGGATCAATACTGCTTCTGCGACTATTGCC
>JAEURO010000099.1 GCA_016788345.1 Chthonomonadaceae bacterium | reverse complement strand
ATGGTATGGAGCGCGCGTTTGTTCGAGTAGCCAAATCGGCAAAGTGAGCCGAACTCGTCCTTCGTGAAATCTCGACCGTTGTGCTCGAACAAGAAAGCATCGCCGACGACTCTTGCTGAAGCCCAGGTTGCTCCAGAGTCGTCCGCGTTCTGAAGGAGTTCAGACAGAACATGTCGAGGACTCTGAACTTGCTGAAACATGCGGTGCCATGGTCCAGCCAAGACGGGAGAGGATTCGAGCGTTTCCCAAATGGCCGCAGCCTCGGCTCGAACCTGCTCAAAGTAGCCTGGCGGCTCCATCAGCTAGGCACCTCAGCGCGGACAATCAGCTCCGACATGCTGTAGTTAACGCTGGTCACGCCGAAGTCTGGCTCTCGCTGAAACGGTGTGCGGATGTAGTGAGCCCGGTGGTCGTCTCCATCAAGTTCAACGATGGCGAGGATGTAGTCCTCGGGCTTGTTGAGCGAGGTTAGAATCTCATTTCGCGTGACAGTCACCGTCTCCGCACCGGCGAACCGCCCCTTAACTTCGATGAAGCGGAGTTTGCCCGTACCAGGAACTCGGCTTTCGATGTCGTAACCCAGTCGGTCGAACTCTCGGTCGACAGGTTCGAAGCCTAACGACCGCTCGATGGCCATGATGATTGAGCGTGCCTTGGCGGCCGCAGCCTGGGTGTCCTTGTTCTGCGTCGGACCAACCGATGTGCCCGTCATCTGTGCGATGAGTCCAATCGGGACGATGAGTAATCCACCCATGACAACCGGAGGCAGCGGCGCGAGTTGTCGCTCCTTCTGGAGCTCTTCCATCCGGTTTTCGAGCCTCGACTGCAACTCGTCGGCCCTCTTGCGCGCCTCGTTCGAGTTCAACCTTGCATTCGGCTTTCCGGCTTGCTCCTGTAGCTTCAACTCCTCGGCGCGGTGGTCCCAGTAGTTGATTTCCTTTGTTAAGCGGTCCTTGACGGCGGCTTCAGTCTTGGCGATGAGTTCCAGCTTGCGGGACTTGACTTCCTCCAGATGCTCCGGAACCACCTGCTCAATGGCGTGGCTTTGGGCTTGTTGCTCAAGTTGCTTAGTCACCCACTGGCACTCGGGACGGGACAGGATATCCTCGGCTGAAGGCTCAGTGTCAGCCAATGGACGGTAGTCGAGATAGGGGGCGTAGTTGACGTGATTTGCCCGTCCTTCTGCGTCGATTTCAACATAGAGAAGCCGCTTTGAGACAACACGTCGCTCGCCGCTCTTGGTGTAACTCCCATCCTGAATGGCGTGTTCAAGATAGAACAGGACGCGCGGGGTCGTGCCAGAATCCGCCTCGTCGACCAAGATGGCACCCTGTTTGAGGATGTCTCGGTTCCTTTCGAGCACCAAGTCGAGAGTTGAGTCGAGGAGCGGATGTCCCGGACAAACAAACGCAGCAAGTGGCTGGCCTTGAGGACTGATGAGATTCTTCTCAAAGACGACTCGCTCGTACCGGTTGAGCACGGGCTCGCCGACTCCAATCTGCCTGTCACGGTTGCGAATGGCAGCGGGAACATGGCTTACTTCGTAGCGACGGTTCTCTCGCTGCTTGGAAGTCCCGCCGAGCTGCTTGAATGCTTCCAGGAAGAACGATTCTATGTAGTGAGGCTGCAGGCGCCGTGCATCGGCCCGCTCCATCTCCTCCCGAATCTTGAAAACGACGCTCGCGTCCATTGTTTGAGGAGCGATGGCTCGCTCTTCGATGAGGTCTTGGATGTGTTTCTTGTCGAACGCATCTTCGACGGTCTGAGTTAGTCGTGCTTTGACTTCTGGTAGTTCACCATAGCGGATAGCTTCCACGAGCAAGTCTCGAAGGGGTCGACCACCAAAGTCGAGTTCACCAAGAACGTCGAAGACCTGCCCGCCAAGGGCTGCGCGCGCTTCGTCGAGTTTCTCCAAGAGTCGGCGATAGACTTCGCCTTCACGAGTCTCAGCGGCCACGAGGTTCCACAGGTGGCACACCTCTGTTTGGCCAATTCTGTGGATGCGTCCAAATCGTTGTTCGAGCCGGTTTGGGTTCCAAGGCAAGTCGTAGTTAACCATCAGGTGGGCCCTTTGAAGGTTGATGCCTTCGCCGGCCGCATCGGTGGCAATTAGGATTCGGACTTCGGGGTCATGCCGGAATGCTTCCTGAGCCGCCATCCTCTCTTCGCGTCCCATCCCACCGTGAATGCAAACGATTGCTTCCGGCTTTCCAATGAGCGTGCGAATCCGGTCGTGGAGGTAGGAGAGGGTGTCCCTGTGCTCCGTGAAGAGGACTAGCTTCTGAGTGGGCGAACTCTTAGGCGGCGTATCGCCATATTCAACACGTGTCTCGCGAACCACGTTTGCCATCGCCGCAGGTGTGAAAATCTCGGAAAGAAGGCTGGCGAGCTCCTTCCACTTCTTGTCTTCTCCCGAGCGCCTCAGTGCTTGAGCCATGCCTTCAAGGCGGGCAAGTGTGGCAATCTCGGCCTTCAGCTCCGTTATTGACCGAGCTGCAGTTGCTTGGTCGAGTACCTGCTGCTCAGCTTCCTCAACCTCGTTCTCCGGTGCGTCTTCCAAGTCCTCGACGTCTTCTGCCGTTAGCATTGGAACTGTTGGAATGATTGTGCCTGAAACGCTGGC
Source organism: Chthonomonadaceae bacterium (assembly GCA_016788345.1). Taxonomy (GTDB): domain Bacteria; phylum Armatimonadota; class Fimbriimonadia; order Fimbriimonadales; family Fimbriimonadaceae; genus JAEURO01. Next base: position 7,615 of record JAEURO010000099.1, on the reverse strand, counting down.
ACCCCTTTGCAGAATCTCGAACTCGCGCTGGCGATTTTCCAGCCGCTCTCGCCTTCGGCGAAGGGACTGATAGATTGCCTCGGGAGACGACGCTAGACGACGCTGCAAGATTGTCAGTGCGAACCCAACCGTTCCGGCTCGCTTGTCGTTTTGAAGAGCCTCGACTCGATTGAACTCTTCGCGCACGTATTCGGTCACGGCGGCATAGAGTTCCGCCTCGGCGTCAGACAGCTTGTACGGGACCGTGTAGGCCTTCCGCTCGGGGAATAGAGGAGTTGCATCGAACTTGAGCAGTTTCTCCTTGACCATTCGCCGCATCAGGTCTGACGCATCCACGACGTGGACGCCATCTCGGAACCGCCCCTCAAACCGGTCGCCATCGAGCAGTGCCATGAACAGTTGAAAGTCATCTTCCTTTCCGTTGTGAGGCGTCGCTGTCATCAAGAGGAAGTGGCGCGTCAAACCGGAAAGCAACCGACCGAGCTGGTATCGCTTCGTGTACTTAATCTCGCCGCCAAAGTGCGTAGCAGACATCTTGTGAGCTTCATCACAGACGATGAGGTCCCAGAAGGCATCCTGAACCTGAAGCTTCTCCTGGATGTCGGGGTTTCGACTCAGCTTGTCGAGCCGGGCAATGACAAGGTTGTTCTCAAGGAACCAGTTGCCTGTACGGGCGGCTTCGAGCTTGTCGTTGGTCAGAATGTCGAACGGCAAGTTGAAGCGGCGGTAAAGTTCATCCTGCCACTGCTCAGCCAAACTGCCAGGACACACAATCAGGCAGCGTTGCAGGTCACCTCTGACGATGAGTTCCTTGATGAGAAGTCCCGCCATGATGGTCTTGCCAGCACCAGGGTCATCCGCAAGCAGAAACCGCAACGGCTGCCTTGGCAACATTTCTTCGTAGACTGCCGTGATTTGGTGAGGCAACGGCTCGACGATGGAGGTGTGAACGGCGAGTACTGGGTCAAACAGATGCGCGAGTCGAATGCGATGGGCTTCGGAAACCAGTCTGAACTGCTGGCCGTCCGCATCGAATCCCCATGGACGACCTTCCTCGACGAGGGACAGCTCCTGCTCGTTGCTCCTGTAGAGCAACATGTTGCCGACTTTCCCCTCCGAGTCCTTGTAAGTGAGCTCAAGTGCGTTGGAGCCAAACCACTGTGCGCTCACAACGGTCACGGTTCTCTCCGCCAAGATGCCCCTTACGACGGTGCCGGGTTTCAGTTCCTCAAGCTTGGTCATTCGGAATCACCCTTGCCTTCAGCTCGCTCAAGCCGGTCAATCAAGTCTTGATAGCCGTCTGCATCCTGAATCACCACCGCGGGTTTACCCTTGACGGTCAGCACGGCAGGCTTGTGGGTCTCGCCCAACCTGGCAATATGCCTTCGGTGGTTCCGAAGAAAGTCGGTCAGCGAATAGACTTGGCGTAGGTCGAGCATAGGTGCCTCAGAGCATCAAACTTTTCTATGATATCTCAAGGGCATCTTTATGCAACATCGATTGCTGGGATGGTGAGGACATTCTGAGACTTCACGGATTGAATCAAGCCTATTCCGGAAACTCAGCTGCCAAGTCCGCCCAGGCCGCGGGGAGCTCCTGTAGCAGCCGGTTCATATCCCCGAATGAGATGGGGCGATTGCGAAGCTTCGAGAACGAGTTCTTCCGATGCGACGCTTGGCCGTGGTGTCGTAGCGAGTGGAGGGACTTCATGAACTTGCAGAACGCTGGCATCCGTATGCGCATGTCCGTGTTCTTGCGGAACATCTCCGGGACCTTGACGCCATGCTTGTCCTTCTCAAGCTTTTTACCGGAGTCGTGGTCAAAATCCGAACACTTCAATTGGGCCCACGCGCAGGGCACCACAGCCTCCCATGCAGCGAATAGCAACTGGCAGAAGAGGTCTCTGCTGGCGCGAGTCTCTCCGTACATCTGGGTCGCGTACATGTCGAAGGCGTCGTACTCACTCCCTAGCAGTTGCCGCCAATTGACCTTCGGCAGGGTCTCGCACCTCACGCCTGAGTTGTTGAGAATCTGGCTGTAGAGGTGATTGATGCGCGAGAACTTGCGCGGCGTTCCGGTGACCAGTCCGAACGACTGGAAGATGGTCTTGCACTCGTCATGCTCATCGAGAGACACGTTGGGAATGTGCTCACCTAAGGTGCACAGTCGATGGGCAGCCGCTCGTGCAACCTCGCGATTTGCGTGCCCCAGCAACTTAGTTAGCAGGGCGCGCAAAAGGGTCCCGCTGACTCTTGACTCACCGATGTTCAGCACGACGTGGACGATGGCCCACCAAGACGTCTTCGGGTCGTTGAACCACTTCTCTAGCCGCTCCGCCCGCAACTTGTTGAGCTCCGAGCACATAAGCATGGCTATGCCTTGGGCCTGGCAATCGGTCTTGACGCCAGTCTGCTTCATCAGGTGAGCGACCTTCGGCCGAAGAGCCTGCTTGTGCGGGGTCGTCAAGTGCTTCTTGTGGGACCACGTTGCTCGGAGCAGCCTGCCCGACATCCATGGATAGCCTGGAAAGTGGTTGATGAGGTCGATGACCGCATCCAACAACACAAGTGAGGGCTTCTCCACGCGCTCGATGTAGTAGCAGCACGCCTCAGTGAGATGAGGCATCGACCGCATCAGTTCGCAGAGGCGCCTCGCGACCGCATCGCTCGCATCGGTCGCCCACAGAAGGAACTTGAACTCGGTTACATCCTGCGGTTCCACATCCTCATGGCTCAGCAGCTTGCTGACCAAATTCCAGAGTAGTCGCATGGCATCTCGACCCTTGAGCTCCTCCTCGACCATCGCGAACGTTTCATCGTCAGGCTCCTCAACGTCCGATGGAATGGAGACCTCCTTGAGAACCGACTCGACATCCTCAACCTCCTCGATGGCGAACTTCTTCGCCTGCGGGAAAACGCCAATGTTGCGAGCAAGACGGTCGAGGATGGCTGCGGCCAGCCGCACCTGCTCCTGGTTGTCACCCCATATCCTGATGTCGTCCGCATAGCGCAGGTACGTCACATATCCGAGCTTCGACATATGCTCGTCGATGTAGGCAAGTACCACTTCCGCCATGATTGGCGAGGGCAAGGGACCCTGCGGAATTCCGGTGTCGAGCACAATCCGATGAAGCTTGACGAAGTCGTCGCCCGCACAACTCCAGTGGGGCAGCAGCTTCTCGCAGAGCAGGCGGCAAACATCGTCACCCACCCCGAGCTCCATCAAGAGCCGCTCCAGCACCCCGTGACCTATCGAGTCATAAAAGGACGCGAAGTCGAACTGAACCAGCCACTTCTGACCGGCCTTGAACGCCTTGCGGTTGGCATTGTTGAATGCTTGATAACCTTTCTCCCACCGCTGCAGGAAGAACTTATCCCCGGGGCCGCCATACAGATTGCCGAAGATGCTGACGTAATAGCGGTCCCTGACTCGTCCGTAAAGTCGGTCGGCGACTACGTTGCCGATTGCCTGATAGACTATGTGGTCGCCATGGGCAAGCAGCGACTTGTGCCGGAGCAGCGTCGATGGCTTCGGCTCCGAGAAGAGACAAACATCGTCAGGGTTGAAGGCGTCGTTCTTGAGCTGGGACGCGATTCGCTTGAGGATGACCTTCTGCGCCTTCAGAGCAACGAATAGCGAGGGACGCCAATACCATTTGAAGGCCGGCTCCCGGGCACGCTCAAGACGCTCCCATGCGAGCAACAAGTTGCGCCCCGACGTGAGCTTGTTGAAGTCGGTGGAACGTCTAGGCCTATGGCCTGGGGATGAAGCCGGAGACGACATGGTGTTCAAGCAGCACCACGGTTACGGCGTAGTCGAGGGGCCGCTCAATTACCGACGGACAAGATGCTCCCTTCGATGCAAGCGTGATTCGCTTCAAACGAGTCACACCATTGTTTGAGCTTCGAAGAACCTCTTTGGTTCGTCTTGACCTACACCTGGTCGGTGCGATTCGCTGCCACAATCCGGGAAAATAGACGACATACGTCTAGGAGTTGCCGAAGCAAGCGAGGAGGGACATTTCGATGAAGAGCCAACCTGCAATCAATAATTTGAGCAACCCGCTCGCCCCGAACGTGCGACCCGGAGGGATTTCTCGCATGTCGCCATCACTGCCAAGGGCACACGCTTGCACGATTCGAAGGTCAGGGGCTACAACCTCTTGCAAGCGCCAAGTGAAAGGAGCCCTCCTTACGGGTGTGCGGGATGAGGAGGTTGTCCCGGCTTGAGGGAACTTCAACTCAACTTGTATGAGGCATTTCTTCCAGGAGAAGTAGAGCTCCTGATTCGAGAGCGACCGGACACTTTGCTGCACGGCGAATCTGAGTTCGGTCACAAGGACCCTAATTTGTCGGTGCTCGTTGCAGAAGGCACTGCGCCATCTGGCTCATTTATCGAATCGTTTCAGACCTACGACCTCCATCCTCCGTTGGTCCAGCGACTCATTGTCGAAGGTCTTGCCAACTCGTTCAAGAGACTCGTCGTCGAGCGAGAACTTCTTACGTTCAACATCTTCGACCCGAAAGACAAGGTCATCGTGAGCGCCGATTTTATCGATTTGTTGAGAGGAGTCTCCTTCCGTGCAGAACACGTGACTTTCCAGGGAAAGAGCTACTACGGCTTCTTCGTTTCGATGAAGGTGCGTCGACACTTCAACGAGACGGCAGACCGCAAGCTACTCCTAGAATCGGCAATTGGTGAGCAGGTTCGAGTCGTGCAAGATGGTCGAGTGCAACGTGTCAAATTGTTGGAGGTCAAGGGTGCTAAAGCTAAGACCGAGACTGACAGCTTCGAAGTCATCCAGGTCCCATCTAGCGAAATACAGGTAAGTGCCGGGCAAAGCATCCTCGCTCGATACGCTCAGGCCATAGGTCAACCAGAACTGGCGTCGACGCTCATCGTGGAGTCACAAGTGGCCAGTTTCCGATACACGTCCGCTGGGACGAAAGCTAGACACTGGCTCAAGTCTGAGATGAATTTCGTGGGCAGTTGGCTTGCGCGACTGGGTCAAAATGGCCGACTTCCTTTCAAACTGCCGAACTCCCCGACCGAGTGCTATGTCGGCATCCGGCCAGCGGTGGTGAAGGAGAAGAGTTCATGATTCTCCAGTTCACCCAGTTGCGGAGGCCCCGGCACGTGTTTGCGGGTGGGAACACGAGCGTGGGAGCCTTCCAGGGCCTCAGGCAGTTTGGTCCCTACGATATGGGTAACTGCCCAACTGAGCCTTCCGTAGTGTTCATCTATCCTCGTGAGCTCCGGGAGCAGGCCAGGAGACTCTATCTGTCCCTGCGGGATGGCATTGGCCCGTTTAGGGGCACAATGCCGCTTTTGCGGTACCCGCTTCCCCCGTCTGGTGTTATCCGAGTCGATGAGTTCACTACTGAGGGTCTGTCAGAAGAGCAGTCTGCTGCAGCTTATAAACATGCGGTCGAGACGTGGCTCTCTACTGGCGCAACAGCTGATATTGCCCTCATCCTGCATCCGAAAACTGACCGAGAGAACCGGGCAAACCCTTACCTGACATCCAAATTCCCACTTCTATTGTCGGGCATTCCAAGCCAGGTGGTGACAACGGACCTGCTGTCGAAGAAGGATGTGTTCGAGTGGTCTGCTGCCACGATTGCGCTCGCTATGCTCGCAAAGATGGGAGGGGTACCGTGGGGAGTCCAATCTGACCTTCCGCAAGACACAGTTATTGTCGGAGTGAATCGGGCGGTCGTTCGAGGTGCCCAAGGAGGATTTGCTCGACACTACGGGTTTGCCAGCACGTTCTCTCATCAAGGCGTCTACCTCGGGACCCGACTGTTCAACCCTGCCGAATCAAAGCATGCTTACCTGGCGGGCCTGGAAGCAGCTCTGAAGGGAGCTCTCGAAGACTGGAAGTCGGACGCAGGGGATGTTCCAGCCAACCTTGTGGTGCATGTTAGGAAGGAGCTTAGTCGAGATGAGACCGACATCCTTGAGAGAGTGTTAAAGTCAGCGCCGTCGTCTCTCGTCCGCTCTTACGCAGTCCTCAAGATTGTTGATGCTCAAGAGGCTCTCATCAGCAACCCGTCTCAGAAGGACAACCAACTGCCTCCGGCAGGCATCCTACTGCGTCTCACCGGCAAACGGGGCCTACTCCAGATTACGGGATTGGGTGACGAGTCGAGCGCAGGCAAGCAAGTCTCGCACCCTTTTTCCGTGAAGCTACTGGCAAGTTCGCCGGCCGCTCCATCGTTTGAGGACTTATCGGAAAACGTACTAGCCATGGCCGCCATGAACTGGAGGGCTCTAAATGCAGAGGCTGTTCCCGTCTCGATTCGTTACCCACAGTTAGTGGCTGAACTCCTTGGCAGATTCCACGAAAGCGGATTCGACGTGAGTCAACTTCCCTCTGACCTCATGCGGAGGCCATGGTTCCTGTGAATGCTATGGGTTCATCTGTCGTGGTGCTGCTCGGTGCGGGAGCGAGTAAGGATGCAGGACTACCACTGGCTCTCGAACTGACCGCCGAACTCGCGAAGAACCTGCAAGACCGGGGGGATAGTGCCGCGCTTGACGCGCTGAACCTTATCATTGGCGGCCTCTCTTTTCAGGGGAAGGTGTACGGTGAGGGACGTGCTCCGCAGCATGACATTGAGACGGTCCTCAGGGTGGCGCAACAACTTGCTCGCAGGAATGAACAACCGCTGGCAACTTACGTTGGGAGTTGGCACCCCGCTCTGGAGCGGCTGGCTCCCAATGGAGAAGGGGTGGTGTTCGACAGCCTGACAGACATTGCAGAAGAGGTCATCCATGAATGCCTACGAGCACCAGAAGCCAAAAGCAAGTTCAAGTACCTTGAAGAACTCTGGGAGATTGGGTTCGATATCGGCGAGCGCACACCACCAAAGGTTTTCACGCTCAACTACGACTTACTCCTTGAGTTGGCATTGGAGCATCATGACCGTCGATTCACGACCGGTTTCAACGATGGCGTGTGGAGCAGCATAGAGTTTGATGACCCGGCGCGGATGAGGATTTACAAGCTTCACGGGTCCTTCGGGTGGTTCCGACATGAGCAGACCGGGGTGCTGTACGACCGGGACAAGGCACTTGACCGGCTCGACATCACCTTCGAGTCTGCTGGCACCAGAGATGAGGTCATCTTCGCCACTGACAACAAGCTGCGAGCTCTGCAGCCGTTCCTGTGGATGTTCAACGAATTCGACAATTCGGTCGCCAACTGCCGATTCATAGCCACGGTAGGCTACGGGTTCAACGACGAACACATCAACCAGATAATCAGCAACGGCATGTCCGTCGATGAGTCTCGGCACCTGATTGTCGTGGGACCAGATTTGACTGAGGCTACGCTCGACCGAGCCTTAGGCTTCAGCTTGAAGCCCCAGCGAACCCTGTTCATAGCGAAGGGCGCCAAGGAGACGCTTCAGGGAGACTACGTTCGCAAGAAGCTCGCAGAGATTACGTGTCAAATCTCTGCGGATGACCCATTTGCCGAGCATCCCCCCGTTGGGATGTGAGGCATTTCGTCGACCGATAGAACGTCGCTTTGCTGCAACCTCAGAATCCGGCAGGCTTCGGTCACGGGCATGTTGCGGTCGCCTCGGAGTCGCTGTGAGTACGACGCCCC
>JAEURO010000098.1 GCA_016788345.1 Chthonomonadaceae bacterium | reverse complement strand
GACAACGCCGCCTTGATAGAGCGCGTCCACATTTACACGTGAACCGGTCTCAACGATGAGCGGTGCCCGAATGAAAACTCCCGTGACATCTTTGCCAAGCGGCTCAAAAAAGACTTTGTCTTCGAAACTATGGACTTGGGTTCCAAATGCGTTTCGTCTCACTGACACAGAAAGAAGGCCCAAACAGTACTGATCGTAGTCCTCTACATCCTTGGCCATGAGGATCAATCCCATGCATGTTCCCCAAACAGGTCCGCCTTGGGCAGCGAAAGCTCGAATTGCATCACCTAGCCCAAATCTCGCCATAAGTTTCCCAACGGTCGTGCTTTCGCCGCCGGGAATGATAAGTCGGTCGACACATGCAAGGTCGCCAGGTATCCGAACCTCCCTTGCTTCGGCTCCTAAGCTTTCGACCACCTCAATATGCTTGGCATAGTCGCCTTGGATGGCGACGACACCAACGAGACCTGACATGCCTCCAGCATAGTCGATGGCCTAGGAGGACCGTGCACAGAGTCGTCCATCGGCCCTAAACTCGAAGTATGATGCGCGTTTTGATCGCCGACAAGTTTGAAGACAGTGGAATCGATGGCCTTCGAAAGTTAGGTTGCGAAGTCGATTCTGAACCCGGGTTGGCCGACGACAGCCTCGCCGAAGCCATCAAGCAGCGAAAACCAGAGATACTAGTTGTTCGGTCAACAAAGGTCACTGCTAACATGGTTGAAGACTCCAGCCTGAGTTTGATCGTCAGGGCTGGAGCGGGCTACAACACGATCGATGTGGCCGCCTGCAGTGCAAACGGTATCTACGTCGCCAACTGTCCGGGAAAGAACGGACAGGCGGTGGCCGAACTCGCGTTTGGGCTCATCCTGGCCCTCGATCGCCATATTCCGGACAACGTCGCAGACCTACGGACCGGAAAGTGGAACAAAAAGGCGTACAGCAAAGCCAAGGGGCTCTATGGAGCTACGCTGGGACTTGTTGGAGTCGGTCAGATTGGGCAAGAAATGTTGCCCAGGGCCAAGGCGTTCGGTATGAACGTTGTCTCCTACAGTCGGTGGATGACTCCGGACGTGGCGGCTGCACTGGGGATCGGGCAAGCCAACTCCCTGACCGAACTCGCAGCGCAAAGCGACGTTGTCTCGGTCCACGTGTCGCTGAGGCCCGAGACCAAGGCGATGTTAGGGTCTGAATTCTTTGGAGCCATGCGGCCAGGGTCGTTGTTTGTGAACACGAGCCGAGGCGAGGTCGTAGACGAACCAGCCTTGATCGAAGCCGTCAAGTCTGGGAAGATCAGGGCTGGCCTCGATGTGTTTGCCGACGAACCCACGGGGGGAGAAGGGACTTACAGCGGCCCGCTCAAAGACCTCTCAGGTGTCTATTGCACCCATCACATTGGGGCGAGCACTGACCAAGCCCAAGAGGCGGTCGCAGCCGAAACCGTGCGGATTGTGCGGGAGTTTATCAATACTGGGTTTGTCCCGAACGTGGTCAACGTACAAAAAGGTGAAACCGCCTCCCACCTTCTTGTGGTCCGACACCGCGACAAGGTTGGAGTGTTGGCTGGTGTGCTCAGTGCCCTTAAGGACGACGGGGCAAGCGTCCAAGAGATGGAAAACATTGTCTTGAAAGGGGCCCAAGCGGCTATCGCACAGATCTCATTGGACAAAGAACCCTCGCCAGACTGTCTGGTCAAGGTGCGGATGAGCGAGGACGTGTTTGCAACAAATGTCCTCCCTGTCGGTGGGTAGTTTCTTGGGCATTGTTAGCTCCTCCCCTTGAATGCCTCTCAAGCAAGGGGAGGAGTCAAGGGAAATCTACGGCGTGTTCGCGTAAAAGTGCACACGGGTCAGGTCGACAGTCCAAAGTGACTGAGACATGGGCCCATGTGGCCGAAGCTTGATACGCACCTTGACATTTCCGTTCTGAACGAACGTCCCTCCGGAGGGGGCAAACGGAGCATACTTCGAGTAACAGGCGTTGAATATCCCATTGCCCGTATCGGTGACAAACTGTCCGGTTGACCAGTCTAACCAGTCGACGCGGACTTGGAGGGAACCGTCAGGCGTTTTGCCGATCACCGCGCAACTCATGTTGGTGAACGTGCTGGCTTGGAACTGACCGGTGACTTCTACGATCACAGGATCGGCCGTCGCCGAGAACACGGGCCGTTTGACCGTGACGATGTTGAATTCGTCGTACTCGCTTAGGTCGCCAAAGCCACCGTTCAACAATGTTCCGCTGACAACTGTCATGCCATTAGGGTTCGAGAGGTCAACGGCATAGGTCCGGCCAATGAGAGTGTTCGCACTGTTTTCAGAGGCACCGGCAAAGTAGGTCACACCGGTCTCTTCGCCATTTTTGAGCTGAGTGGCATAACTGACAGGCGGGGAACCCGGCAAGGTCACGGCGTTGAGGGCAAATGTGAAGCTGTTTCCCGGTTTGTTGATGAACGGCTCGCTCGCCATGCCGATATAGTGGGGTCCGGTCAAGCCAGAGGACACTCCCCAATCTGCGCTGATCAGGCCCTGGCTCGGTTGAGAGCAGTGCTTCACAAAGAAACTGCCGACGTCATCAATGTGGAACGCAGAACTGTCTGTCGTCCTCGTGCCGGTGACGGTCAATAACCCGAGCTGGTTGCGGACACAGTTCGCCTGCCCGGTCTGGGTCAGCGTCCATCCTGGTAGGACTGAACCAGCCAAGTTCACGTCCGTCCAGATGACAGGCCGTTCCCCAGCGTTGCCACCCGTGCCGTCGAAGTAGACCGTGCCCACCACGTTGCCGTCGTCGTCGATCCAATTGGCGCGGCCAAAGATAGGGGTGTACGTTGAACCGTTGATCGTGATGGCGTCTGGCATTGTGAGGAGCACAACGGGCTCATTGGGCTGGCCTTTGCAGTAGGCGGGTTGCTCGAGGCCAGATTCTCCAGTACGTATCAATCCGACACATTCCTTATTACTGTTGACTGCGACGAATCGGCCGTGACTAAAGTTTGAGGGGAGAGTTGGACCAGTTGGGCCACTGCTAGAATCCCAATAGCACGGGACTTCTGTAGAGCCCGACTTCTCAGACCAGCCGACAAGGCGAGGCAAAGTCTGATGGTCCGACAAGGCGAGCGCGCCGCATTGGTTTCCGCCCGTCAGGGGCACATACTCGACCGCAGCGGCGGCCAGGTCAGACCGCGCCGCGGCCTTGTCGGTCGCGCTGATGTTCGTGCAGCACGAGGTGCCCCACATGTTGACGGCCGGGTTCTCGATGCTCGTGAATCCAGAGAGCCTGGGCACGGTGTAGACCCGGAAGTCTCGGCCAAATATGGCGTCTGTCCCCTGGGCAGTAGCGAATGTCGCCCCAACGAGGAGCATTGCGAGGCAAAGTGTTCTCATAGTACTTCCTTACTGAGAGCAGAGTTGCCATCGCTCTAATCACGAGGGATAAGAACGATGGGTCGAATACTCCCATCAGGAAGCCTACCCTCTGCGGCAACCCATCCGACCGAATTGATGTCCCAACATGTCGTGACATGCCAGCCTGCCAAGATTGCCTCGGCGTCCAACAGAGCGTCTACTATCTGTAGCCCGGTACCCTCGGTCCATAGGCTGCCCCAGACGTCAACATTATTATAGGCAAAGCCAGCGACAGTTCCAGAATCGTTGATCGCGAAGTGGCGTGTCGCCCGGGTTCGGGAAACGTCGCCTGCGTAAACCAAGGTTCCATCCGGCTTCCAAATGACCCCGTCGTCGCCGAATGCAAAATCTGTGCAATACCCGGCTGCTACGCCCAGGTTGTTGACGGCCAGGGCGGTGCCATAGCGGCGGCCGGGAAGGACGGGAAGCACCCGGGTCCCAGTGGCCGGCGTCCACAGGTAGGGCCGCCAGTCTGTGGTTCCGTGGAGGGTGAGCATCCCCGCCACCAGCCCCTGGTCGTTGATGTCGTTGGCGTAGGTCGGAATCCCGAAGGCGAGGTCGCCGGCGAACTCGGGCCCCCTGCCTGGCCGCCAAAGGGTGGGGACAGTGCTGCTTCCCCGTGAATATCCGACGACCTCTCCCAGTGCGTTCATGCCGAGGGCTTCACTGACCACTTGCCCCGGCATCGGCCTCAATCGCTCGTACCCTGTGCCCGGCGTGAACCGGAAGGCGCTCTGGTACCCCACCCGGGGCTGCTGGGACCCGCAGACCTGGCCCGCGTTGTTGACCTTGGCGGTGGACCAGCGAAAGCTGCTGACCCATGTCGGCGCCAGCCCTGGCAAGGGCTCGACCCCTCGCGCCTGCGTCCACCGGAAGGCGAAGCCCAGGGTGCCAGGGCCGAGCGTGCCCACGGCTACTCCCAGGTCGTTGACGGAGGTCGCAGAACTGGAGTGGGGCGGATGGTAGACCCCCAGGTCAATGACCCGGTAAGTCTGCGAGGGGGCACCGAACCGGAACGCCCCCAGGCACAAGAGGCTGGCCGCGACGAGACGTTTCATACCTTTACTATACGACACATTTCGTGCGGCCGCGGTTCAAACAAGCCGTCGAAAGTGCACTTTCCCGACTTTGAGCACACGGCCTGACAGATCTTCGACGGCCAGCTTTGCGAAGGGGTCGCCCACCTTCTCGCCGTCGAGACTGACGCCCCCTTGCTTGATGATGTCCCGGGCGTTCCCATTGCTCTTTGCCAGACCAAGGGCCGCGATCAGATTGGCCAACGGGACGAGGCCGTTGAGGACGAGGTCAGGGGGAACTATGGCCTCTTCCGCCTCGACTGGTTGCTGCCTTTGGCTGAAGGTGTCTCGAAAGTAGTCTGCCGCTTTTTCGGCTTCTTCAAATGAGTGATAGAGGGCCGTGATCTCTTTGGCTAGCCGCTTCTTTGCTTCGTATGGGCTCGCTGCGGCTTGTCGGCGCGCTTCGTCCATATCGACGTCTGTGCACAGCTCAAACCAGTTTTCCAGAAGAGCGTCTGGGATTGACATAGTCTTGCCATAAATGTCGTTGGGAGTGTCCACGACGCTGACGTAGTTGCCAAGGGATTGAGACATTTTTTCGTGGCCGTCGGTGCCGACCAATAGGGGGCACAGCATGACGACCTGGGGCTCCTGGCCGTAGAGCTGCTGAAGGTCTCTCCCAACAAGGTTGTTAAACTTCTGGTCGTTGCCGCCAAGTTCAATATCGGCTCTTACCATGACCGAGTCATATCCCTGGCAGAGCGGATAGAGGATTTCGTGCATAGAGATGGGTTTGTGCTCATTCCACCTCTTGGAGAAATCGTCCCTCTCCATGATGCGTGCGACGGTGTATTGTCCGCAAAGCTTGATGACGTCGGCAAATCCCATGGCCCCGAGCCAATCGGCGTTGTAGGTGATCTCAGTCATCTCTGGATCGAGGATCTTATAGACTTGACTGCTGACAGCTGCAACATTCGCAATCACTTCTTCGCGAGACAATTGGGGCCTGGTTTTGCTCTTGCCGCTCGGATCGCCGATCTGTGCTGTGAAATCTCCGATAATCAGGACGGCCGTGTGTCCTAGGCGCTGAAAGTCTCTCAGTTTTCTCAACACGACAGCCCACCCTAGCGTCACATGCGCGACTGTCGGGTCGACACCAAGCTTGACTCGGAGTTTTTTCCCAGATTCGAGCTTTTTCCTTAGGTCGGCTTCACTAATGACCTCGCTGGTTCCGCGCTTTAAGAGCTCGATCTGCTCGTCGACTGTCATGCTGGGTAGGGTACCGACACAGCCCTGTACAGTGCCTCTTAGCGGTGGGACTTTGGTCTGATAGTATGAGAGTCAGGAAACATGAGTGTCCAAGACTAATGTTGAAGGAAATGGTGAAAACAATGAAAACCCTTCCCCTATTCGATCCGATCTTAGAGTTCGACCGGCTGTTCGAGGTTCTCGGGCCCGCAGCATTGCGGATGCAAGCCCCGGAAGGCCATACAGTGCCCATCGACGTTCTTGAAGTCGAAGGGCAATGGATTCTGAGAGCCAGTCTCCCCGGTATCAAGCCCGAAGACATCGACGTATCGATTGACAACAAGGTTTTGACGATTCGCGGCAAACTGGATTTTGCCCAAGAACACGCCGACTCAAAAGTCTATCGCCGTGAAATCGCAACCGGATCTTTCGTGCGATCGGTCAGACTCCCTAACGACGTGGATGTCGACAAGGTGGCTGCCACCTTTGAAAACGGGTTTGTGACGGTAATGCTACCCAGAGTGCCCGAGAGTCGACCGGCGGCCATCAAGGTGCCGCTCCTTTCCGCCTCACAAGAGCAGTAAGCGTTGTCTCCGCCCTGGGTGGCTCACCGCTCCCAGGGCGGACGGCACTCCCTACAGTTTTCAGAGTATCCTTGTGCGATACCTTCATCGCCGGGGTGGCGGAATGGTAGACGCGGTGGTCTCAAACACCATTGATGTAAAAGTCGTGTGGGTTCGAGTCCCACCCCCGGCACCACTCTATCCTAAGTTCATCCGTCTCAGTAGTATGTCAATCGCTCTTTTTGTGCTCTCTCTTGTCGCTCAGACAAATCCCCGGCAAGTGGACCACTCACGGTTTGGAGCCTATTTCATGAACTTTTCAACAGTTTGGCAAGGGGTGTATGGAGGGTCCGCCCCGAAGGACATTATCGTTATGAGAAACTCCGTTCAGTGGGACAAACTCAGATCACAGATTGGCCTTACTGACGACGAGAACAAAAAAATGTATGAACTCCACGGTTCTCTCGGGGCTATGGACTGGACGACCGAGCAGCTCGTTTTCCTGCGTTCAGGTACCGAGCGGACTGGAGGTTATTCGGCCAAGGCGCAAAAGGTGCTGTACTTCCGAACGACACAGTCGTGGAAAGTGACATTGCTTGTGACCCCTCCACCGAAGGACGCACTGACAACTGACGCACTGACGAACCCGTTTGTAGTGATCCGAACCCGCAGGACTCAGTCAGACCCTACGGTCGAAATCGTTCGGGCTAAGCCAAAGTGAGGCTTACTGGTTCAGTTCCTTTGCTTTCTCGATGTCCAGCTCGATCGGGATTCTGAACTTGAACATCGAGCCTTTGCCGACTTCGGACTCGACCCAAATTTTGCCTAGATGGACGTCATCTACGAGGTGTTTGACTAAGAACAACCCGAGTCCAGTGCCATAAATTTTCCTGTTGTCTTCGTTGTTGACCCGGTGGAACTTCTCGAAAACTTTGTCGAGGTGGTCTGCCGGGATGCCGATCCCCTGGTCTTCGACGCCGATTTCCAATTCTGGGCCACCGTCCCACCAAGAGTGGACAACGACGTCTCCGCCCTCTGGCGAGTATTTAATGGCGTTGTTTAGGAGGTTTGTAAGAATCTGGTCGACTTTGTCCTCGTCTCCGATGATTGTCGCAGGAAGGTCAGTGTGAATTTGATTGAAGACTTTGTGTTTGTGCGAGGCTTGGGTTTGCACCATGACGACTTTTTCGAGCAAGGCTTCGATGTTGAACCGCGAGTAGTTCGGCTTGAGGCTTTCACCCGCCTCGATCCTGGCCGTGTTCAATAGGTCGTCTATGAGCCTTCTCAGCCGGTCGCACTCATGTTCAATGATTTGCAGGAACTCGCGCTGCTCCTCCTTGGAGAACGAGTCATCCATGAGCAGGGTGCTCGTGAACCCTTTGATGGCTGTCAAAGGTGTCCGCAGTTCGTGTGAGGCCATCGCCACAAAGCTTGACTTCATTTTGTCGAGGTTTCTTTGTTCCGTGACATCGTTCAAGATGCTGACGAATCCGAGGATCCGACCCTCATCTGACCGAACCGCGGCGCCTTGTACTGCGAAGATCCTTTCTGAACCCCCGACCATATGATTGAGCTCGATGCCTGGAACGTCTCCACCTGAGATACCTTGGGCGAAAAACTCAAGGAGGTCATTGTTCGAGATAACTTCGGCGTAGGGCTTGCCAATGGCTTCCGTCCCGATTTCGAAGATCGCACGTGCCGTGGCATTCATCTGGCTAAGCCTGCCTTCTGGGGAAACTAAGACAAGGCCGGACGTCAGCGACTCGAATGTCTGGAGAAGTTCTTCTCGTTCTTCTACGACTTCGCGGTAGAGCTGAAGGTTCGCGATGATCGAACCCACGTTGCGGGCCATCCTCTCAAGCAACCGGACATCTTCATCGTTAAAGTCTTCGCCGTGGCGCTTGTTAAACGCATGCAGGACGCCAATTGTGGTTCTTTCAACAACACGGTTCTCCTCGTCACGCTTCTCGATGATCAGAGGGACAGTAATGCCGTTGTGGACGTGGAGCAAGGCGACCATGTCCTTCTTGGTCCGCTCGTCCAGTGTGGCGTCATGAAAAATCTGGGGTTCAGCAGAGCGGAAGACCTCGCCGGACACACCTTGGGTCGCCCGGACCCTGATCTTCTCTAGGGTGGCGTCTTCAACACCGTATGCGGGTGGTATCGCGATCAACTCCCCACCTTCGCGGTCATAAAACATAATGACGATCTTCTCAGCTTGGAGGATCATCGCGACTCGCTGAACGAGCCGCCTCAGAGTGATGTCGCCTTCTTGGATAGGAGCGACGTCGACTTCCTTCTCCATAGGTGTCGACTTCGGCGACTCCGACTGTTCTCCCGACTGTCCCTGTAGTCTGAGATTGTCTTCTTCGAGCTTCCGATTTTTGTCTTCTAGCTCCTGAAGGCGCCTAAGAAGTTCATCTGGGTTTGGATTTCCACTGAAAGAAGTCATTGACTCAACACTCGATACAGACTCGACAAGAACCGCAAGCATACCTTCCGTGAGCGTTCCGGACTCGGGCCTCAAGACCACGGCTATAATGCGGGAAATGGGCGACCGATTGGAGGAAATGCCGCTTTTCCTGCTAAATACCGTGCTCTTCCCTCACGCTCAAATCCAAATCCACGTTTTTGAGGAGAGGTACCGCACGATGGTGCAAGACTGCCTCGAAGGAGACCTTCCGTTCGGAATTGTTTTGATCCGGTCTGGCTCTGAGGTCGGCGGGCCAGCAGAACCTTACATGGTTGGTACTGCAGTCCGCATCGTTTCCACGCATACGTTTGAAGATGGAAAGATGGATGTCCGCGTCCTAGGGGAGCGAAGATTTAGGATCAGGAGAATTGACGAGGCTGGCCCTTACATGGTGGGGTATGTCGAACCCGTTTTTGATGTAGCGATCCAGGACATGGAGAAAGTCGGTGAGTTGGCCCTGCTGTCAAAAGAATATGTCCATGCCTATATCGAAAACTACTTCGTCCGGTTCAATGTGAAGACAAATTTTCCTACTGATCCGACCAGGTTGTCTTTCGTTGTCGCCAACTTTCTACAAATCGAGAACATCCAGAAGCAGCGGTTGCTAGAAACGACAGACACAATCGAGAGGCTGCAAGAGATTGTGCCAATTCTCGAGCGGCATATCCTCGAAGCGAAAAGCTCAGAGCCGCATAAGGTCACCGTCCAGCACACCAAAGACTGGATCTTTCCTAATTGAATGTCAGTCCCTGACAAGCTTGACGTGTCCGTCGGCATATGCGACACACCTACCGCCTTTGGTCGTTACATACCCAAGTTCCGTCCCTGCAGGATCCTTGAGATCGCTCAAGTTCCCGCCCTTAAAGGTGTACACGAATTTGTCGAGCATTTTTTCGTCCTTCAAATAAGGCCTCACCATGTCTCGAAAGAGGTTCTGTGCAGGAAGCTTGTCGTCCCTATCCGCAGCAAGGATAAGGGCGGCAGTTGCCACTTGTTTTGAAGCCATCATGTCCAGGCTTCTTTGGCGTAATTCTTTGAGCAAGACATACTTTTCCATGTCAAAAGGGTAGATCTGACATTGAAAGAGGCTCCCATTTGCAAGATAGACCACTCGCTTTTCATCTCCAGAAAGCCGAATTGCCTCCGCGTCTGAAAGGCTCGATGTGATCAAAACTCTGTGCCCGTCTTCCTGCTGGATTGGCATCAACCAACCGACATGCAACTCTGTCCCTCCTGACTTTGACTCGTGAAATAGTCCAGTTTGCACACTGAACGTGTTCGATCTTTCTTCCTCTCTTGATCCAAACGGTCGGGCAAATGTAAAAGTCAGTGTCCCGTTTTCCGGATGGAGGAGAACAAATTCAGGCTTGCCGCCTATTGTGCGTTCAGAATCTCCTTTGACCCATCCGCAAATCGCTTCACCGTCCTTGGACCAAAGTTCTTGAAAGATGACTGGGCGCCTAATGGTCTGAGAAAACTTCCGAATTGTCTGCCCATTTAGATCCAAGAGCTGCCAATCGACCACCGTGCTTTCCGATTGGCTCGCCGGATCCTGC
>JAEURO010000097.1 GCA_016788345.1 Chthonomonadaceae bacterium | reverse complement strand
ACCAGCCCTGCCCTGCCTGACGGCCCCTGCGAGCCTGTCCCCGGATATTCTGAAAACGAGTCTCGCCAGAAGCTGGAAGCTATTGGTCGGGCACTCCAGATTTATCGACAGGATTACGGGCTGAAGCCAGTGGCCGAGCGCAAAACCCTCGCCGATGCCGGCTTACCCCCGTACTTGACCGTGCTCGCCCAGCCTGGACATAGCTGGAGTTTGCCGGACGGCATGGAGACATTCTTCATATCGCACCCTCGATACAGTTGCGACTTAGATAGGCACTGCCCGCACTTTATTGTCACCGCTTGGGGGTTCGATGTGTCGAAACTCCTGCCTGTCCGTGGTGAGGACTTGGTCATCGGCGGAGATGCAAACTTTTTGGATCCTGCCAACTATTATCAACCTACGTGGCAGCACATGGCCCTCAGGCTTAATGGCACTGTAGACATAGTGACCTTTAAGTTTGCCGATTACATGGATTTCCTCAGTAAATAGCAATGTTCAAATCATTTGCCCGAGGAACGGCCACGTGTTTCATTCTTGCTAGCGCACTTGCAATGGGCCCTCATATCGCTTCTGGTCATCCAACCTCCACTACAAGCCGGTCTATATGTTCTAGTTTTAACACATGCAATTCATGTTCAAACCTCGCTACGACCGGGTGGTTCGACTCCTGCTATCCATATGATTCGGGGTTTTGCTGCTACGGTAGCTGTAGACGGCTGACTTGCTTGCCCATCTGCCCAGTATCGAATGGAGTTGAGTTCGTTGCAAATGGGTCGAGCACTGGACACTGCTCGGGAGATGTAAGAATCGCCTGCACTACAGACAGTTGCGACCCATAAAGTCAAATCCCTCTACGAAACAACGTACAAGAGCATCAGCCGTTTACCAGTACCCAGTCTTTTTACTGGTCATTAGACTCCAATAGTACGGAACAACTTGGATATGAGCTTCCGTAGTCTATTCGCCGTATTTGCGGCTCTCACTGTCATCGAGGGCAGTCTAATTTTCCCTCAAGTCTCAAGTGCACAGCAGTTGGCCGAAACCGCGGCCGCCGCGACCATTCAGGGTGACCTCCACCGCCGATCAGGTTCATACGTACTGGGCGCCGCGGGCAGGGCTCGCTCAGTTGCGGGAACGGCGAACCAAAAGCGGCGTGAAGACAATAAGTGGCTTCAAGAGACTCCGGCACCCCAAGCCCAGCCGGGTGCAGGTAGGAACAGTAAGGAGTTTGACGAGCAGCTCGCTCAACCTGGAAAAGTGTACGTTGTCACCGGACATGTAGTCAGCGACGGGCCCGTCAATGGCCGCCGGGTCATCTTGGTCGCCAGGCCGAACGAAACGGGTGGAGTCACTTTGTGCGGGTTCATTCCTAGGGAGCGAAGCTTGCCAAACGTGCCGGTAGAGACGCGAGTCACGGCTACAGGAAAATATGAATCCCGTGTGAAAGACAAAAGAACCGGAATGGATGTCTTTGGTTTTGGAGACGCTGCTGTGGTCGTCCTACAAAACGACCAGGAAACGGTCGCACCAGACGCCCAAGACACACCTGCGGAAGAGAAGCAGACTTTCGACACAGTGCTCAAGGGTTGGACCTATCGAGGCATGGTCAAAGTCTCCGGCAAAACAACCGGCGTCTTTGTCAATGAAGAATCGGTCAGATACGCCCAACCGGGAACCGAACTTGCCGAGGGCGTGGTCGTCCGAAAATTCTCGGGCTCGCTCGCTCGAGTGACCGTCGATGGAAAAACCGTCGATGTCGCCCCATGGTAGAGGAGGCGGCCCTGCCCACATGTCTGGTGCAGCAGGGCCCGCTCTGAGTCAGGGCCTAAGCAACCAGCCAGCAAGATCAAACTGAGTGCACCAGTTGCTCGAGAAAACGAGCCCCGAGACAGAAACCCGGATCCTAGCCCGCATCAACCGCGACCCAGCTTGCACATAGGCTGATGCCGGAGCCGAGGCGGAGGACGATTGTTCAATCAGTTGCATCGGTTGTGTCGTCGACCGCTCCCACTGACCTGTAGTCCAGTTCCACATCTCCAAGTTTTGCTGTAGTCCAGTCGTGCTGGCTTTGCTCACTGAACGAAAGTCTAGAGTCGTCACCGGGTAATCGAGCGGGGCAACGGCCTCAAGCTCAATGTTAATGGGCGGTGTCGCCTGGTTTGGCACGATAAACTTGCACATATCTAGGTGCACGTTATCGTCTGCCACGAGCGACGCGAGGTTACCGGAATTTTGCCTCCCTAACCTGACTGTCAAGAGAGACGGCTCGACTGAAGCTTCAGCATCTAGCCTGAACAGATAAGCGTCATTGTCGTTAGAAACAGTGAACTCGCCTCCGACAAAGACCACCCCGTGATCGTTCGCGGCAACGGCATGGGGACTGGCGTCCGCGTTTATCGCGGGTGAGAATAGCCAGCTGAAAAGCTGAAAACCGGTCGCTGAAACCGAATTGACCAGCCACATTCCATCACCTGTCGAAGCCTGCACAGCACTTGAAGCACATGTAACCGTACCATCGTCGGACATCGTCGCTGACCGAGTAAAGTTGTCGGCTACATCTGGAGAGACTAGATCCTTCCACCAAAGGACTGCACCAGTGTTCGTAAAAACTGCGACACGGTTGGTCGCGCTTCCCACGTTGACTTGGGATGTGCCAACAAGGGCCATAGAGCCTGATGGATTCGAACAGAGCAATGGGGCCGGAATCTTGGGATCCGTGATGGTCCACATTGTCGCGCCAGAGTCGCTGATGCGGAGGAGGCGGGCCTGCCGGTCGACTTCAAACAGGTGGTGGGTGTAGGCGAAGTAGAGTTCGCCAAGGGGATTGACTAGGAGAGTTGGATAGTACTCCCTCGTAGCTAGGTCGCCGAAAGACTGGCTATAGAGAGCCGCACCATTTGCCCCACTGAGGCGTGCAAGCAAGACATCCGTCTGGGCTCCGTTCTTCGTCACACCACAAACAACGGCGTCGGAACCCTGCTGCGCAATTGCTGTTGGCCACTGGCTGGACTGGCCCACGGTGCCAAGCCGTGTCGACCAGACCACATTGAAACTGTTGTCCAGCCTGGCTACGAGCCAACGATCGGCCTGGTCGCTCTGTCCGATCAAGACACTGTTGCCGGGCCCGGGAGCCACGCATTCCAGGACATCGAAATTAAGCAGGTTAAGAGTCGCGTCGCCGATTTTGTTGCCATCCTGGTCGATCTTGATCATATAGGTGTCGATCGGAGAGGTGGCGCCAGTCGTACGGCATCCAATGACCACGTTTCCACCCGAAGCCAAGAAAGCCCCTATGGCATTCAGAACTCCGTTAGCCACCGGAGACGGATAACTCTTGTTCCAAAGAAGTTGGCCAGACGGCGTGTACCGGCGAACCCAGAGGTTCGAAAATCCATTGGAATCCTCGCGGTCACCCAACCATATCATGTCGCCATTAGGGAGGGACACGCAGTTCTTGAATGTTGCATTTCGGATCCCGGTGACTGCGTCTGACCATGACGGCTTTGCATAGGGCCCTGCCAATGAGTGGGCCGCGGCGACCACGGCTGTCGAGATAAATATGAGTCGAAGCGCGATGTGTTTCACGATGCCTCGACTCTACACATGCACCGTAAGGAGATCGTAAATGTGCCCGCGGTCTCTTTTTTCCCGCACTTTTTCGCTTGAACACGAGGGTGCCCAAACGCCTTCAGCCCTATCAGGCCAGGGATCAACATGCCCCCGTCGCCTTCTTGGGCGTTAGGGGCAAGCTGGGACGATGGCACCGAAAGGAGGCGTCACAAGTCATTCGAAAGTGGCGGCAAAGACCAATCTCGGCATCTGGCGCACTGACCCTGTCGTCTTATGGGCGGTTTCTCAGCCAGTCTTCGATGACAGTCCAGGTCCGAGTATTCTCGTAATCCCAGACATTGGCCTCTCGAAAGGCGTGCAGTGTCAAGTGGATGTTGAGCTTGTCGCAGCCTTGCGTGACGTCGCGAAAGAACCTGGCGGCAGTTGGATTGTCCCGAAAAATGGCCGTCTCACCCAAATAGACAGGCATTCGATACTTCTTGCCGGTGTCGGCGATGAACTGCAAGATGTCCATCATTTTGTCCTTTGTGTATCCGCGTTGGCGGTCGGGGTAGGTGATGAGCGGATTTTCAAAGTCGAGCTGCATCCGGCTCCAATTGTAAAAGTGAAACTCCAAAATCTGGTTGTCGATCCCTTCGAGTGGCACGACATCGTGAACTGTGGCCCCCGTGGCAGCAAAGACGATGGGGTGGACACGGTCGATCGTCCTGATCTTTCGTGCGGCACGCATGGCAAAGTTGCGCCAATTCTGCGCCTTCGGCTCGTTGCAGAGGTCGTACCAAATGGAGTTCTTTCCAGGCTCGTTTGCATATCGCCTCGCCACTCCCTCCCAACGGGCAACAAAGTCGTTGACATTGACGATTTGCGACCCTTGGACACCGGGGGAAGGCCAATGAAAATCGATGACTACTGTCATGTCCGAGTTCCTCGCCACCCCGAGTGCCGCGTCAATGTTGGCGTACCAATGATCCATATTAGAGTCGGCTCCGATGTAGAGGGGGAGCCGGACAATCCTGGCTCCAAGATTAGCCAAGTGCTGGACGTCGCGGCGGACAAAATCTGGGTTGCCCGTAGCCAGCATGAATCCACGTCTCTCGGCTGACGCCGACATATTGAGAGCTAGAACTGAGCAGGCCGCCAGACTCCTGACGCATAGACGAAGAAATGGTGTACTTTTCAACATACTCACCTGTACCTGAGGAGGAAAGGCTGGCCATCTCACACATGCGGGCATCTACTTGTGCCATCACAGCCCAACCGGTTCAAAAACGCAATCATACGCTAGGTCATGTGCGCAACAAACTGTCCAGAAAAATCGGTTGGGTTTGGTTCAGCAGGCATCCCTAGAGAAGCACGTCTAGACCAGGCCAGAATCAGGATTTAGTCTGGACTCACACCCAGGGTCACTCAGTAGGAGAAGTCTGTGACACTGTGAGTCCGCCCGACAAACTCGCGTCGGAGAAGCCGTCCTGATTCAGCATCGACGTAGTACTTCTCGATTCGACTGGTCTCAATGCTAGCATCAACCTCAACTTCGAAGACATAAGTCAACCGAGCGGTTTCTTCAACATGCGGTGCCCACCAACCAAGTTGTGAAACTCTGGCATCGTGCAGGATCTTGGCGGCCTTGAAAGCTTCGGATTTTGTCACTTTGACAACAGGTGGCGCCGTGATTCTAGGCAAAGGGAAAACTACAATGTCTGAACATGTCCCGTCTCTCGTATTGATATGGATGTCAGCGGCCCCCTGGATGAACTCATGATCGCCAACGAGCCGGCGGATCGCAAATTTTGCTGTTCCTCGTCGCCGGACACCCTCACGCGCACCAGTCCAATATTGTCGCGTTTCAGCCCTCAATCGCCAGTTTGGAAACAACTTCTGAGCGTAACTTAAGGCTAAGGATTGAGCCTTCTCCTCGGTATCAAAAGCGTACGGCTGCTTTGCATGTTCCATGCTTTGGTGAGGCAGGTCGCTTCCGTCACCCAGCCCGACGAGCGACAGAGATGTCTTTGAAAGCCTGACGTAGACTAGTCGGTTATCGATCTTGCCATGCGCTTCAACACCGTAATTTGGTTGAATGTGCGAAGAGTCAACCCACGGGTGCCACTCCAAATCGTAGATTCGAAACCTCTCAAATTCCTGCCTGTGGCCGCACAGTTTCATGTAGGTTTTTGCTCTGTCGATAAGAGCTTGGTCTTTACGACTTAGACCAGCAGTCGGAACTGTCAGTATCCACTTCTTGGCGACATAGACAACAGTCCAAGCTATCGCAACGGAACCTAGTACAACGAGCGTGACTTTTAGGTGGGCCATGACGAATACCATTCATGGGACAGAACCGAGACACCAAGAATACACACTGAAGAAATGTCGGTGCACTCGTGTCGAGGAACTTGCGCACCTTCGCTTGTCGAAAAATTACGAGGCTTAATAAACGTCGTTAACGAGCCGGCCAGACTCGGCGTCCACGAAATAGTGGTGAGGGCGGTCTTCAATAGCATGTGTCCTACCGCCGACAATAAAATAGTACGTCAATCGTGCGACCGCCTCACCGGACGGGGCCCACCAGCCCAACTTCGACACATGAGCCTTACCTAAACTTCCAGTTGCTCGAAAGGCCTCGGCCTCTGAGACATTGACGATCGGTGGAGCTGTCGATGCCTGCTGTGTGGTCAATATCACACTGGAGCAAGATCCGTCCCTTGTATTGATGGCTATGGTGGCAGCCCTCATAATAAACTCGTAGTCTCCGACCTTGCGCTGAATCGAAAACCTCGCGGCCCCGCGAGCCCGGACGCCGTTCCGTTCACCGATCCAAAACTCCAGTGTCTCTGCACGCAGCTCCCTCTCTGGCATAAGTTTCCGCGCGTACCCGATGGCCATGTCTTTGGCTTCTTGTTCTGTACTAAACACATAGGGTTGCTCCGAGGCAAGGACGCTATGTTCGGGACCGTCGCTGATGTCCGCCAGACTGTTCAAGGCCAATGACCTTTTCTTGAGAGTAAGATACATACACCGATTGTCATTCGCTCCATATGCTTCTACAGAATAATTGGGCAACAGTCGCGTAGGATCCAAACCCTCGACCGATTGGGGGTCCGATACAGTAAAGCGTTCAAAATCCTGGTTGTGCCCACAGAGCTTCAGATAGGCTTGAGCGCGATCAATGACTGATTGATCGTCAGACCTTGTCGGCAGGGCCAGCCCGGATGTCTTTGCCACCGTGCTAAACCGAACAAGCAGGGCCACGGCGACGACGATAACAAGGGAAATCGAGAGGGCTCTAGCGTATGACATGATAGGTTATTGGCCTGTACCAAGGGGTAGGGGTGGGGAGTCCAGTCGGGTTGTACACACCTTTTAGTCGACTTAACGAGTCTCCATAAACAGGAAAATCCGCGTCGTCGATGGTTATGTCGGAAGCTTCCGTGTATGCTAAGACCGCTTCGTGGCGCGCTTCAGAAACCTTTTTTCCCAGGAACAAATTGCTCCAGAAAGCAAAATTTGTGGCGTTACATGCTTTCAGAAGTGGCTTGACTTTCCACTGACACGAAGCTTGGTCTTCAGGCGATACCGCGGACCAGGGCTGAAACGCGTTAAAGCCCGGCCAAAGTAGTGCTGAGGAATTTTGAGAGTCTAGGCCAGTTTCGCAGGCGAAAATGTTCGAAATGGTTACTGGTGGCACACCAGTATTGAACGGTGGCCAACCCGTGCCAACCGCGGCTTCCCTCAGAGGCTGCAATGCCCGGACCTCTACGGTCGGGTTGATTCCCGAAGCAGTTCCACTGTACATATGCCACAACAGGTTTGGCGGGTTGGGCTGGCCATTGTAGTCGTTGTAGTCGGTAGCCCAAAAACCGCCAAATGTGGGATCGAATACACCGTGGGTCGAAACATGCAAGACATTACAGTGTTGCAAGGCCGCCTCCACCTCGCTCCAGTCCCAACCTAAAGACGTTACGAGTATCGACAGGTACTGTGCGACCGTCTGCAAAATGCTGGCTTCGCCAGCAGAGGCCCAATTCGCGTTACCAGCGTTGTACTGATTCCCGTCCCAGTCCAGCGGGGCGACATCAAAGTCATACCGCCCAAAAGACCACGCTTTGTTCTTAACCTGGACATTTTTGGTCGTCACAAAGTAGTGGCCGCTTTCATCGCTTGCCTCAAACTTGATTTCTACGTTTGAGTAGGCTGGCCAGTGACTACTGTCGAACATCACCGCTGCCGTGTCTTCTACGATATTCGGAGGCAGGGCCGGGAACGGATAGGAGTGGTAAGAGACCTGCTCGCCATTGAGTGAGAGCCTCGTCCAAAGAATGTGAATTGAGGATCCGCCGTCGATCGCAGCCCGTCCGCTGATCCTTGCATTTGTCCCAGCAAAATATGTTGGCAAAGGCCCCTCACTGGGAACAGTCAGAGTGATTCCAGCATAGGCAAGAGGGCCAAGGAACAGCCCCCCCCGCCACAGCGAATCTTCTGGCCCGTATGGTTCTGTTGTAAGTCAGATTATCAACCAAGGCACCTGGTATTATTACCAGAAAAACCGCCTGTAACCCCTAGCGGCGAGCCGTCGGAGGTGGGGCGCCTTGGGCTCCGCCAAGGTTGATCATCTTCTTCAGCTCTTCGATGTTTTGGCACCTGGTCAAGGCTTCTTCCATCGTGATGACCCCTTTCATATAGAGGTCGCGCAAACACTGGTCCATGCTCATCATTCCCATGGCAGCGCTTGTCTGAATCATCGACGGGATCTGGTGGGTCTTGCCTTCACGGATCAGGTTGCGGATGGCGGGCGAAGCGATCATGATCTCGTTGACCGGCACCCGGCCAGGGCCACTGGCCCTCGGAAGTAACTGCTGCGCAACAATGGCCACGATGTTGTTGGAAAGCTGGACTCTGATCTGCTCTTGCTGACCTGGAGGGAAAACGTCGATGATACGGTCGATGGATTCGGCCGCGTTGTTGGTGTGGAGCGTGGCAAAGACCAAGTGGCCCGTTTCAGCGGCGGTGATCGCCAGGGCGATTGTCTCAGTGTCTCGCATTTCACCGACGAGAAGGACGTCTGGGTCTTCGCGAAGGCAGGCCCGCAGGGCGTTGGCAAAGCTCTTGGTGTCGCTTCCCAGCTCGCGTTGGTTGATGACAGACTGCTTATGCTGGTGGAGGTACTCGATCGGGTCTTCGATCGTGATGATGTGGTGCGACTTGTTGAGGTTGATAAAGTGGATCATCGCAGCGAGCGACGTCGACTTGCCTGAGCCTGTCGGGCCGGTCACAAGGATGAGGCCGCGTGGCTTTTCTGTCAACTGTTCCAAGAGTGGGGGAAGGTTGAGCTCTCGGCATGTGGGAATGCGGTTCGAGATCAACCTGAAGGCGGCCGCGACCGCGCCTCGGTCTCGGTAGAGGTTGACACGGAACCGGGCCCTCTTTGGCAGCTGGTAAGAAAAATCGAGTTCGTATGTTTGCTCAAACCTTGTGACCTGATCGTCGCTGACGATCTCGTAGAGCATGCGTTGACACTGCTGTGGCGTGAATTTTTCGTAGTTCAGGCGCTTGAGGGCGCCGTCTTCCCGGATCACCGGTTCACTATGTGCGCAGATGTGTAGGTCGGAACAATTCCGGTCGACAACAACGTGCAAAAGCTCGTCAATATGAAGGTCTTCAAGGGTCTTGGGCTGCCCTGCGCCAATTCTGGGCGCAGCGGACTGCCCTTCGACGGATGCGGCCTCCGTGGCTGCACCTGTTGTTGGCGGCCCACCGGCTGGTGGCAATGGAGCATCTGGTTCTGCTTTGGGTGGCGGCCCTGTCGGGTTGACGAGGTCGGCCGGGAGCGGGGACGGCATTTGCGGTGGCTTGTTTTCCATAGTTCTCGAATTTTTGTCTTCTATTATGTTTTGGTCTTCGTCAGTAGCCTGCCGTAAAGACGACCCTCATGACTTCTTCAGGAGTTGTGACGCCTGCCAACACTTTTGCCAAGCCGTCTTCTCGAAGCTCTTTCATTCCATTGGCCTTGGCCGCGGCCTTGACGTCACCAAGCGGTGCCCTACGCACGACGAGCTCGGCAACTTCTTCATTCATAGTCAGCAGTTCGTGCACGCCCATTCGGCCTTTGTAGCCGGTCATCCGGTTGCCCTCGGCAGGCAGCCCACGATAGAGCGTGACCTTCTCGTCGGGATCGGTGACCGGGAACCCAAACCTGCGCAAGTCCATGGCTGGCACCTCGTAGGGTTCCTTATTGTCAGAGTCGACTTTGCGCCCAAGCCTTTGGGCCAAAATTCCAATGACGGTGGCAGAAATCAAATAGGGCTCGACGCCCATGTCGACCATACGGATCGTCGCGCTGGGGGCGTCGTTCGTGTGGAGGGTCGACAAGACCAAGTGTCCCGTGAGCGACGCTTCAATGGCGATTTCTGCGGTTTCCAGGTCGCGCATTTCTCCGACGAGAATGATGTCGGGGTCTTGGCGAAGGAAGGCGCGCAGGGCGGTTGCAAAAGTGAGGCCGGCTTTTCGGTTAACTTGGACTTGCGCAATGCCACCAAGTTGGTACTCGATCGGGTCTTCGATGGTGATGATGTTCACCTCCATCGTGTTGAGCTTGTGGAGGACCGAGTACTGCGTCGTGGTCTTTCCAGAACCGGTCGGGCCGGTACAAAGGAACATGCCGTTCGGCTGGCTGACTAGCTCTTCAATGCGCGCTTGAATCTCAGGCAACATGCCCAGCTTACCGAGGCCGACCATGGCGTTCCCCTTATCGAGGATTCTCATGACGATCTTCTCGCCAAACGGGGTGGGGATGCTACTGACGCGGAGGTCGAACTCTTTGCCTCCCGTCCGGACTTCGATACGTCCGTCCTGGGGCACCCGCCGTTCGGCGATGTTCATTTCCGCCATGATTTTGAAACGTGAAATGAGC
>JAEURO010000096.1 GCA_016788345.1 Chthonomonadaceae bacterium | reverse complement strand
CGCCCACTTCATGGAAGCCACTCCGCGCTCCATGAGGTCTTTTCTGTCGAGCAAAGCTCCTGCCCTTATCAAGGCATATCCTGCCCGACTTGACTCAGAAGCCGTCTGGCCAATCATCCCAAACTGGTTTGGAGACTTTGTCTTCGCCAAATTCTGGGCCAATGCAACTTGGTTAGCGTATGTGTGCGCCTCGGCGATCGATTTGCGGTCGACACTGATATTGAGGAGAGCGATCCACTCTTCAATTGACCTCGACTGGGGCAACTGGACACGGATCGGCCGGTCGTTCTCACCAACTGGCTCTGCTGCAGCCAAGTACCGCTCTATTCTCAGCCTTTGTAACACTGAATCTTCGGTTGAGCGGGCGATCTCCTCTTGCGCCTTCTCCATTCTCTCTCGAATCTCTTCAGCTTGTTCGCTTTGGGGCCACTTTTTCGCCCATCGATACTGCCAATACATGGTGGACTCGGAAGTCTTGGCCTCCACATCTGCCGCTTTTTTCGTTTCTGTCGTGAAAAGGCGTGAGGCGAACGGGTCTCCCTCTTCGGCAGTCTCTAGTGTTAGATTCATAAAGTGGTCGCCCCGCTCCGCCCACTCTTTTTGACCTAGGGTGGTGCCCCACCACTTCATTCCCCATGCGGCCATTGCCGCCATATCGAGGTCGATGGTCTTCCTTCCTTTCGGCCAACCGATCTCGTCCTTAGGTGTCTTTACGACCTCCCATGGGCCCTCCTCTTCTTTGTGGCCAACTTCGCCAGACTCCTCTTCGTTCTCGCCGACTTGTCCAAAGTTCAACACTATCGGTGTGTAGAACTTAAACGGCATGGTCTGGGGAAGTCCAGGGTTTACAAGTGACTTCGAGTTGTACCAAAGCCACTTTCCAACGTAGTCTGCGTTTGGCAAGAATTCATCGGAATCGCCCACGAAAAGCTTGTATTTGCTTGGCGAACCGGAAGTTGTGAGAGGTCGGACAATGAGGTTGTCACCAATCTGATCCAATCCCACCGACGTGTTCAGTGCAGCTACAGCGCAGCCAAATTTTGCGTTGGTCACGCCTGCACAATGCCTCGACCTATATCCAATTGGGGCCGTGTCAAAGTGTCGGAGCAAACGATACATTGAAGTTGCATCACCAACACGAGGCTGCTGAGCTTTTCCGACTACCTTGTCAGTAATATCCAAAATTCCAGTCCCTGAGGATAGATCGATCAACCTGCGCCAGCCGTGATCCGAGTTTTTCACTTCCATCTCGATTCGCTGGCCCTTCACCGTCACTTTAGGCCTGCCTACTGACGGTAGTGAACTTGAACAGACCAAGCTGATGCTCTTGCCGCGCCTAGCATAGAAGAGCATGTCGGCGGCCTTGTCTGTCACTTTGACGTGCACCTCGATGTCCTTGTTGGCGACCTTATAGCTTGGCAAACTGACGGGTGCCAAAACAAAAGCATTAATCAAAATAACCATAGAACTCACCCGCAATTATGACACCACGGTAGCATCCAGGCCAGTGAGATTTGACGTTCTAACTTTGTTTCCAGACCTGATCGGGCAAGCGTTGTCACATAGCATCGTTGGCCGGGCGATAGCAGAGGGCAGACTAGAAGTAGTCACAACCAACCCTCGGGATTTTGCGAACGACAAGCATAGGACGGTCGACGACTCACCCTATGGCGGCGGGCCAGGAATGGTTCTGATGGCGCCACCAATCGAGGCTGCTCTGGCGAGCCTCTCTCTTCCAGATTGCCCGGTCATCCTAATGGACCCTGCCGCCCCGCTTTTTCGACAATCTGACGCGCATGAACTGGCCCAGATGGCAAGGGTCGTGGTCGTTTGCGGTCACTATGAGGGAACTGACGAGCGCGTCCGAACCCAGCTGTGCAACCGGGCGTACTCGATTGGTGACTACGTACTTACAGGTGGCGAGCTACCGGCTCTCGTCATGGTCGATGCCATCGCTAGACTTCTGCCGGGGGTGCTTGGACATCCTGAGAGCTTTGAGGACGATTCGTATGAGCATGGGCTCCTTGGTCATCCCGTCTACACAAAACCGCAAGTGTTCCGAGAGGAAGCCGTCCCACCCGTCCTTCTGAGTGGAGACCATAGGAAAATCGACGAATGGAGACGCAGACAGAGGCTACTGAGGACCCGGAACCTACGGCCCGACCTTTTTGTTGGAGCACAATTAACACCTGAAGACGTTGATCTTCTTGGATGATATCAATGGAAGGACAATTTACCGGCCTCCTCGCCACTGGAATGGCAGACCTGATCGATAAGCTGGCGCGGACCCCGCTCAGTATTATTTTGATCTTGAGCTTGGTTCTCACTGTCTTACGGATTACCGTGGTTCCTTATCTCAAGAAGACCCCGCAGCACCAACGGTATGGCGCATTTGGAGTGGTGAAATTCTTCGACAGTTTTTTCGACGCGATCGTGTTTGCGGCGGTCGTTGTATTTATGCTGGTACGCCCATTCGTGCTCCAGACATTCAACATCCCCACGGGATCAATGATCCCGACTTTGCTCGTCGGCGACTTCATTGTCGCAAACAAGAACATCTATCGGCACAGTGATCCAAACGTTGGGGACGTGATCGTCTTTAAGCCGCCGAAAGAGGCGCTTCGACCGGACCAAGACCCAGAGACAAGTTTTATCAAGCGGCTCGTCGGAAAACCGGGCGACATCATTGAGTGGAAGGGAAAGAAGATGTATCGTAATGGGAGCGTGGTGAATGAGCCTCACACAAGCTTCACCGTCCCGGGCCAAGAGGAAGGTGCGCCAGCGCCAAAGGACATGTGGCCAAACATTACGCAAGCCGACTTTAAGCTGGTCGAATCGGATGGAAAAATCATCCCAGTGCTCTACACTAGTGGCGCCGTCAACGGCTATCCAATCAACATGACTGGGGACAACGCTGCAAACACTGCCTACGCGCATTCAGTCATGCCGGACGATGAGGCTGAAGCCAAATCCTGGGCAGCAGCCAAGCCAGTCGCGATTCCGGCCGGTATGTACCTCTTCTTTGGTGACAACCGGAACGGTTCACTCGACGGCCGGTTTTGGGGCCTGGTTCCTCGAGACGACATCATCGGCAAGGCCGAGTTCATTTGGCTCCCGTTTTCCAGGATTCGCAGGCTCAGCTAGACTTACTTCTTGAGTTTGTCCCGGTACTTCGTTCGAAACTTTGCGACCTTCGGCTCAATCACGGCAGAGCAGTAGCCCGCGTTCATATTGAGGCGCTCCTGAGGCGTGGCTTTTTCAAACTTTTTGAAGTAATCCTGGTGATAGTCTTCAGCGGGATAAAATGTCGTCAGCGGCTCTAAGGTCGTTACAATCGGTTTAGACCAAATCTTGTCCCTTTCGATCTCTTTGATCACAGACTCTGCAAGTGACTTCTCAGCTTCGTCCTTGTAGAAAATTGCAGATCTATATTGTGTTCCAACGTCCCCTCCCTGCTTGTTCAGGGTCGTTGGGTCGTGGGTAGTGAAAAACAGGTGCAGAAGATCGCTTTCACTCACAACCGCCGGGTCAAACGTGACCTTGACGGCTTCGGCGTGCCCTGTCAATCCAGAGCACACTTGCGAGTATGTGGGGTTTTCTATTTTTCCCCCGGCGTATCCGCTCTCGACCGAGATGACACCTTTCAGCTCTTCATAGATTGCTTCAACGCACCAAAAGCAGCCTCCGGCGACAACAAAGGATTTTGTATTGTTCATAGCTTTTTGCTGCACGGCTGGCAACCCAGGACTCGTCCCAGTCACTTTCGCACATCCATACGACGCCACGACCATCATGACAAGTAGAGGCCAAGACTTGCACACCATGGAAGGCAAAATGCCAGACACACCTTGTTCCGTTCCCAACACTAGGACCCCAAGCCTTGCCTGGGGTCCTAGTTGAGCCCTTAATGACTGAGTGACCAACTGACGAGATCGACTTTTGCCGACCACGTCGCCGAGCCTACGATCCCACCTGGCTTGACAAGCAACCGCATCTTGACTTCTCGTGACGTCGGATGAATGTAGCTCGACACGTTTGTCGTGATCGTGGCTTGCACAAGTTCGTCGCTTGTCAAGCCTGGCCTCGAATCGACTTCGATCCACGCATTTGTGTCGTAGTTGAACGCCTGTAGACGCCTTGTGAGTCCACCAGTAGTTACGGAGGCCTCGCAATTCAGTTGAAGCGACGACCCGATCGTGTTGGGGGCTGTCCCCACAAAGTCGACCGTGACCGGCGATTCGTTGGGATTCAGCACCAGGCCGTTTCGAACCACGAGATACTGGTCGTCGCTAGTTTGAACTTCCGACACTCCACCGGAGACGAGGAGTCCCCGGAAAATGTTGAGACCTGTGACAGCGACCGGTGTCGGAATAGGCGAGACCGTCGCTTGCCAGACTCCCCGTCCATATGTGTAGGACATCAATTGGCTGTTGTTCCGCCAATCAAGCCTGTCCACAGGAACTGTGCCAGGGCCTTCTGTCACGACAGACCAAGTCGTTCCATTGTCCCATGATGTAAAGGTTCCAATGTCTGTTCCTGCGATCAAGTGACCAGGGCGGAGCGGATCGATTGCCAGGGCGCTGACTGGCGCCGACGGGATTTGGCGAAGCCCGGTTCCGGTCGCTTGCCTCCAAGTTGCGCCGCCGTTCGTCGTCTCCCAAATATTGTTCGAAGCAAACCCCATGAACGAGACATACGCGTGGTTCGCGTCGTTGACATCGACCACTATGCAGGACACCCACCGGCCCGGCAATGGGCCGTTCAGGTCTACCCTTGACCAGCTTGGCGAAGCGGCCGAGCCGTTTGTCGTCACATACACTTGGCCATTATTGTGCGCCGCATAGATCACGTTTGAGTTGGATTTTGCTACAGCGACATACGAGAGGTTGTAAAACGCTTCAGGATCGAAGTGGTCACTGTGGATCGACTCACGCCATGGATGCTCGCCCGGGGGATTGTTTGCTATCGGCGGCTTGATGCTTGTCCAAGTCGGCGGATTACCTGTCCGGACGTTCGTGCTCCGCCAAAGTCTACGGCCGCAAGCCAACATAGTGTTAGGCTGGTTTGGGTCGAGCACCATGTACGGGATAAAGTTGCAGTTCGTAGCAGAACCCCGATCCGTGATTCCGGCCGTAATGTCGGTACCGAACGAAAGAGAGCCGGTGTCCCGGAACAAGTTGAGATAGTAGTACCCTGCATAGAACACATTGGTCACAGTCGGATCTGCGCAGCAGTGCACTCCGTCGCCACCAATGACCCCAGTCCAGTTCAAAGTGCCTGTATAGACTTGCGTAAAGTTGTCTTGAGCCCCAGCCATGATACGGCCAGTCGTGTCATTCACTGCGCCGCCATAGAACTGAGTGATCCCCAGCGAATTGTTGAGGGCAGTAACTGTGCTCGATGTATAGTCCGCTGCCCGGAAGATGCCTCCGTCGCTTGCAAAGAATACAGTCCTGTTCGTTGAACCATTGAACCCGCTCGACTCGGTCACTCCATGCCAGTCTGAATGGACGTTGCCAAATGCGCTCGTTAATGTCGCGCCTTGGTTCGTACTTCTGGAGGCGCTCACTCCACCGATAATCAAATTGTTATCGTTAGTGGGATCTACCCAAAGAGCGACGTTGTAAGCGTCGTACATGCTCTGGCCCCCGCCTGTCGTCTTGACCGTCCAAGTTTGGCCGAAATTCGTGGACTTCCAAACCCTGGCCGCCCCCGCGTTGCAAACCGCTGCGTACACGTTTCCAGCAACGCTCTTCGACCAATGCGTTTCGACCCGGATCAGTGTCGGAAGACCGCTGGCATTTGACCATGTCAGGCCTCCGTCTGAGGAATAAACAGCACCTGGAGCAGACGGCAATCCAGCGACAGCCCGAGACGAGTCTGTCGGACAAAAATCGACGTCGTAGGTCTTTCCGGTGTAAACCTGCGCCCAGGTCGCCCCACCGTCAGTCGTCCTGAAGATCCCAGTGTTCGTGGACGCAAGCAAGGTCTGCGGGTCACTTGGGCTGATCGCCAAACGACTCACACAGTTAAAATCGGCGTTTTGAGTCGCTGAGAGCGTAACCCACGTTGTGCCACCGTCAGTTGTTTTGTAGATCCCAGCTCCCTGTACGGCCGCTTTATTGTTTTCGCCAAACGACGTGTTAAAGTAGCTTTCGCCGCTGCCAGCATACAGGACATTGGGGTTTGTAGTATTGATCACCATAGTCCCAATGCAGAGTGAAGGCAGGTAATCGTTTTGAGGAGACCAGCTAGATCCACTGTTTGTTGTTTTCCAAATGCCTCCACCGACCGAACCCAGCCACATCACGCTCGCGTTTGTAGGATGGACGACGATGGGTCTGATCCTCCCGCCGACATTGTTCGGCCCAAGAAACGTCCAAACGGGACTTGCGAATTGGGAGCCTTGTTCCCGAAGGAGGGCTGCGCGCTGCGCGACCGCCCTTGCCATGCCGTCTTGAGGCATCGTGCCAGCGCTCCCTAGACGCTGGATAAACCTAGTCTCAAGGGCTGCTGATCCTATCGCAGGCACCTCTCGACCGCTGGACCGGCTCAAAACCTGTGCTACTGCACCCTTAAAACTCGCTTGCGGGATCGTCAAGGCGCATACAGCGAAGACAGCGCCAGAGCCCAGGAAAAGATAACTGCTCCATTTCATTCAATTTCACCAGTCCAAGGATTTTGGAGCCAATAAATCAAATTGATGCTGGTAATTTCATAAGTTTTTTCTTATGCAACAAATCCAATCCAATATAACAGGCCCTGTATGACAGACTTGCGCTATCATGGCTTTGTGGGCCCAAAAAGAATTCTGGTGGCCGTTTTGCTTCTGTCCTTAGCCTTGCTGATCGCCATTCTTGCAATGGCCATGCCCGTCGGAACTATCAGGCCCATCTTGCTCGCGGCTGCAGGATTTGACGCGTTCCTTGGGATCGTCTTTCTTCTATTTGGTGTGCCGAACAACAGGCGCGGATTCTAGTCCCAATGCATTTTGTTGTCACCTTTTAGGCCCTGGACATAGTTCAACTGTGCGTCATGGTAGACCAGGTGTGTCGCACAGAGGTGGCCAAGCGAAAACTTTGTCGTATCCTCACCTAAGTTCGGTACAACCGTGAGTAAGTCTGAATCTGAAAGTTGATTCCATGCCGCTATGACCTCGTGGGTCGAGTCACTCACTTCCGCGATTGCCGTCGACTTTGATTTGAAGGCTTCCGGCGCTTCTGCCCACCCGTCTTGAAAAGGCCATGGGCCAGGATCCTCTCCCTTCAACCGGCTGGCAATCCTCGAGTTGACCATAACAATCTCGTAGGTGAAATCGATCGGGCTTCTCGCTGAACCTCCAGGCGAGTTCAAAATGTCCTTTTCCTCTAGAGCCTCGATATCTTTGATGTAGCAAGCCAAAGCGTCGCTAATTTTTTGAGAGAGAAATGCTTTGATGTCCATATGTCAATATTACTGGGATTTTTTCTCGGATTCAAGCCAGTTGAAGAGCAGGCCAGCCAAAACGGCTCCAGCGACAGGACCAACGATGTAGAGCCAAACATGCTGCAATGGGTTTTTGCCGCCATTTGGAGCGAAGACTGCACTCACCAAGTTTGGGCCAATCCCCACCGCTGGGTTGAGTGCTCCACCTGAGACTCCACCGATGGCATAAGCAGCCGCAACAATCGTTGCACCTATTGCGAGTCCAAAATATGAGTTGCCAGCCGATCGTTTGCTACATGCGACCTGGAGGATCACAGACACAAGTGCAAACGTGAAAAGCAATTCAGCCGCCAGCGCCTTTTCCGGTGGAGCCGTCGGTGTGACAGCAAATGGGCTGCCAACCAAAAAATGACATGTTACCGATGCCGCTATTGACCCGATAAGCTGGCTAACGATATAACTGATGGATTCCGTAGCATCGATTTTCTTGGCGACCCAGGCGGCTGCCGTTACAGCAGGATTGTAGTGGGCCCCTGAAATTGGCCCGCCCATGTACACCAGGGCCATGAGGACGAAACCGATCGCCAGCACTCCGGCGGGCTGGTTGGCACTTACGACAAGTCCGATTGTCAATACCAAGAAGAACGTCCCAATGCACTCGACGGCGGCCTTTTTCATACCACAAGTATGGCTAGTCTAGCCGAGGTATTGTTCGCTCGGTGACAATCAATCGGTTTGCCCCATCTCCGACAGGAGCCCTACATCTTGGACACGTTTGGGCGGCGAAGTTTGCCCGAGATTCGGGCGAGAAAATGCTGCTCAGGATTGAGGACATCGACAAAAGCCGTTCGCAAAAAGAGTTTGTCGACCAAATCTTGGAAGACCTCACTTGGCTCGGGATTCAATGGGATGGCCCGGTCATAAACCAGTCAGAACGGACTGAACTTTATGCATCTGGACTTGAGAAGTTAGCTCAGCTCGAGCTCGTATATCCTTGCTTTTGCTCACGAAAGGATGTAGCCGAGGAAGCTGCAAGGTCGACAAACGCTCCTCAAGGGCCAGACGGGCCCATCTATTCCGGCAAGTGTCGCTCAAGGCCCAGAGAAGAAGCCGATGCACTCATTGAGGCTGGGCAGCCGTATGTCGTCAGATTAGACTGGGCCAAAGCGGCAAAGTTAGTTGGCCCCCTCAAATTCACAGACAACGGATTCTCTCATATGGTTGAACCAGGGCTGTTTGGAGACTTTGTCGTGGCCCGCCGGGACGCGCCTGCCAGCTACCACCTCTGCGTAGTCATTGATGATGCGGACCAAGGGGTCAATCTCGTCACACGAGGGAGGGATCTTTTGCCTTCTTGCCATCCCCAGCGTTTACTCCAAGCCTCGCTGGGATTGAAACAACCCGTGTACAAGCATCACGCACTGGTCGTCGATGCAGACGGTAAACGCCTAGCCAAGAGGGACAAGGCTCAGGCAGTGCGGACTTACCGCGAAATGGGGCTTAGCCCAGAAGATCTATGGACTATAGCTCGATCGAATCAAGAGCCCAATGCAGATCGCTGAAGTCCTGTCAACTCCCCGATTCCCTTTTTTGCAAGGCTCAACATTTTGCCGAGGGCCTCTGCTGAAAATGGCTCGTTTTCAGCAGTTCCTTGGACTTCGACAAACCTGCCCGACTCGGTCATCACGATGTTCATGTCCGTGTTCGCTTGAGAGTCTTCGTCGTAATTCAAATCTAGCACCTCGACCCCCCGATAGACTCCGACGGATACAGCCGCCAATGACTCCTTGAGAGGCGACCGCTTCAGCATGCGTTTGTCTTGCATCCACCGGAACGCCTCCGCCAACGCGACATAGCCGCCTGTAATGGAGGCGCACCGGGTCCCACCGTCGGCAAGAAGGGCGTCGCAATCGATTGTCACGGTCCGCTCACCGAGGGCGTTTAGATCGACCACGGCCCTCAGCGAGCGCCCGATCAGTCGTTGAATCTCCATCGACCGTCCGTTCGGACCTCGGCTGGAGTCCCTTTGGTTCCGCTGGCGACCACTTCTGGGTAGCATCGAATACTCGGCTGTCACCCAACCCTGCCCAGTACCTTTAAGAAAAGGAGGAACCCTTTCTTCGACGGTCGCGGCACACAGAACGTGGGTGTCACCCATCTTGATCAAGCAGGATCCTTCCGCAAATTTGATAACGTTCCTTTCTAATGTTGTTGGCCGAAGACTGTCTGGCTGCCGTCCGTCAGGTCGCATCGATTCCAGAATACCAAAATGCTACAGTAAGTGGCCATGAGAGTCGCGGCTGTCAGTTGGGAAATCCAAGACTGCCCATCGATCGACTCGTTTTTTGACCACTTTCGTCGTTTGGTCCGATCATGCGCCGGATGCGGATTAATTGTTTTTCCTGAGCTACCATGCTTGGAACTCCTGACCCACAGAGACGATTTGTCCCCTGCCGATATGCCCGGATGGCTGGCTGACCAGTTCGCCCCTGTGATAGGGCGTTTTTCTGAGATCGCGGTGGAAGCCAAGACCGACTTGGTCGCGGGGACTTACTTTTCAAGGGCTAACGGAGGTGTGACTAACAATGCCTTGACTGCCTTGTCCGATGGGGCACAGTGGATTGAGAGTGCGAAAGTCGTCCTCACTCAATTTGAGGCTGTCGAGTGGAAACTCCGCCCTGGCCAAGGGCTCAAAAGGCACTTGAGTCGCAACTTTGGTGTGACAGTCTGCTATGACAGCGAGTTTCCGCTTTCTGCCCGCAGCCTGGCGGAGAGTGGATGTGTGATCCAGGCAGTTCCCGCGTTCACAGAGTCCGAGTATGGCTTCAACCGGGTCAGATGGTCTTGCCACTCGCGAACAATTGAAAATCAAATCTTCGTGATCCACAGGTCGTTGGTGGGATCCTTGGGTAGGGAACCTGTCCCCGGCGCTTATGGGAGTTCAGCCGTACTCTGCCCACCGCATCCTGAGTTTGGTGCACCAGGCGTCCTCGTCGAAACTCCTTTCAATGTCGAGGGGGTCGCCATAGCGGAGATCGATCTGGGAAAAATTCAGTCGGCCAGGGACTCAGGAGACGTTCGCAACTGGCACGACCGGGATCGAGGAGACTGGACTGTCACTTCGATTGAGTGACCCAGGCCATGATGAGCGTTTTCTTGTGGTCTGCGGCAGGCCCAAG
>JAEURO010000095.1 GCA_016788345.1 Chthonomonadaceae bacterium | reverse complement strand
TACAAGCTTCCGGTGGGAAGCAAGCAGCCTAACAGATGGGGATGGGCACGGTACGCACGTTTGTGGAATCATGTGTTCTGCCGACGCGACCTTCCGGGGCATGGCCTGGGGCGCCGACACCGTCAGCGTCTATGCCACATCGTCGGAATCAACTAGCATGGTTGGCCTCAACTGGCTCATGACGAACGTGACAGAAAGGGCCGAGGACGTCAACCACTCTTTTGGCTATGGACAGGCTAACGGGACGGACTACCGTAACACTGACCAGTTCTTTGATGGAGCCTGCGACAACTTCAGTTTTTTAGTCAGCAAGTCGAACGGCAACAACGGGTACGGGACAACAACACTAACACACCCCGCGCCAGCCTACAATTTGATCGCCGTCGCTTCGATGAACGACTTTGGCACCGCAACCCGGAACGATGACAGAGTGAGCTCATTCAGCAGTAGCGGGCCGACGCTCGCAGGCCGAAAGAAGCCCGATCTCGCAGCTCCTGGCGAAGGGATCACTTCAACCTATCGGACTGGAGGATTCACATCATTGAGCGGGACGAGCATGGCCGCTCCCCATGCTGGCGGCTCGGTCGTCCTTTTGATGGGACTTGGATGTCCGAGCCCGATGGCTGCAAAAGCTGTTCTAATCAACAATGCCGATGCAATGAATTCCAATAACACGGCGTCTACCGCGGACGACAGTTTCGTCAACGGAAGTCGATGGGACAAAGCGTACGGTTGGGGTTACATCAACCTGTCCAAGGCCTATCTACACGCCCCGGACGTCTTCGAAAGGACTTTGCCAGCCCCTCCAAACGGGGGCAGGAGCTTTAAGCTCTTCAAAGGCCAAATGTTCACCAACGATAAGGCCAGCGTGACATGGAACCGCCACCTGGTCTACAACGGCGCGAGCTATCCGACGATTGTCCGGCAACTCAGTAACCTTGACCTCCTAGCCTACAACGCAGCGACCAACGCGCAGACCGGTGCGAGCACGTCTGTCATCGATAATGTCGAGCAACTATCTGTTGGAGCCGACGCAATGACCGTTGTCAAAGTGCAGTCGCAAGGCAACTTCGATCCCAATGTCCCGACCGAACGGTTTGCGCTGGCCACCGAGGAGAATTTTGTCGAAGCATCCGGCCCAATCACTGCAGCGACTTGGTTTAAGCTGCCTGGGTCAACTTACACCGCTCCGTTCAATCTGACTGTCACAGTCACGAACACCGGCGACCTCCCCGTCTTCAACGCACAAGGGTTGTTGGAAAACTACATTGTTGTGAGTGGCCAGAACCCAGCACCTATCGGGACTCTTTTGCCTGGACAGTCCATACAACTGAACTGGGTCGTCCGCAGAGGCATCACCACTGGTATCACGTATGCAAAAACGACAGTCACGGGTGTTGGCTTTGGCGAGAATTGGAGCTGGGTCTTGCAAGATCCAAATCCGCTGTAGACTCAGATGAACTCGTGAGAATCGGGATCGTTTTGCACTGTGTTTTTGGCCCAACTCTTGCGTTGGGCCAGGCACAGTTCTCCTACAATGACCTGGATCAAGTGCGGAGCAAATCAGGCCTGTATACAACGCCAGGATTTGGCGTGAATCAGGAATTTGAACCCGCTTTTTCATTGTTCTCCGGGAGCGTGGGAGACAATGTCACTTTTTCAAATAAAAAGATCGATCGCTTAGCTATTGCGATGGAGTTCTCGAATCCAAGCACCTTGTCAATTTGGGAAAGAGCGGCGACAAGCTGGATCGTCCGCATTGGTGATCCCGACCAAATCGCTTCAGGGACAGCGGAGACGATTTTGCTCAAAGAAGCCAAAACGTTTAAGTGGAACTACTTAGGGGTAGGCGCATCTGCAGTTTTTGAGTTGGTAGACCTTGATATTTCAGTGTCTGCTGGTTCGACGAAGTTTGTTTCGATAGTACCGATCCTTGATTTTGTTCCCCAAGGCCAGACCTTCATCCTAAGCAACCACAGCCCATTTTGGGGTGGTGGGAACGACTCCATTGGCTTTAATCTGGCAATGGGTTTGGGCTGGGAACACAGGTGCGTGTCGGTACAAACGCTGCAATCTCAGTTAACACGGTTCCGGAGCCAT
Source organism: Chthonomonadaceae bacterium (assembly GCA_016788345.1). Classification (GTDB taxonomy): domain Bacteria; phylum Armatimonadota; class Fimbriimonadia; order Fimbriimonadales; family Fimbriimonadaceae; genus JAEURO01. Next base: position 8,527 of record JAEURO010000095.1, on the reverse strand, counting down.
GCCCGAACTTTTCACTAGCTCTTGCACTCGGAACCTTGCTTCTTTACAGAAGGAGATTCGTAAACTGATAGATCCGGCTGCCAAAACCATGTGATCCTTGTATAAAAACGAGTCAAATTTTTGACTGTTGAAGACTCATAATATATTGTTAGGTCGGTATTCGGCCTTAGAGGAGTGTGTTCCAGATATGTGGGTGTTCGCTTTGACAGGCATGGTTGCTTTCGCCGAGATTCATCCATCGGTTGATGTTCTTACTCAGCACAACGACAAATACAGAACTGGCTGGAATTCGTCCGAAACGTTCCTAAATCCAGATTCTGTGGCCAGCGGCAGGTTTCACCTTCAGCGGTCGTTTCCAGTCGATGGGCAGGTCTATGCACAGCCACTGGTCGTTGCCAATTACACACCTTTATTGCAGTCTGGTGGCCGATCAATAGTCCGAGATCTCTTGATCGTGGGAACCGCCCACAACACCCTCTACTGTTTTGATACGGCCAAGAGTAGTTCACAACCTGTCTGGACCGCAAAATTAGGTAAGTCCGTACCGAACCAGAATGTCCAGTGCGACGACATGAGACCGGAGATAGGAATTGTCTCGACCCCAGTCATCGACCGAGACGCCCGCACTGTGTATGTCGTCAATAAGTGCCGCGTCCCCGTTACTAGCGGGGCACACCGTCAGGTCGTCCGGCTCCACGCCCTGGATTTAGACACGGGCAATGAAATGGCGGGCAGTCCCGTCGACCTTGCCGGCAGTGTGGCTGGGACGGCGCCCGATGCGGTCAACGGGCAAGTGCCTTTTGATCCTTCTAAGCAGATGAATCGGCCGGGATTACTTCTTGACCGGGGCGTCCTATACATCGCTTGTGGCGGGCACTGCGACAATGGGCCGTTTCATGGTTGGATCTTTGCTTATCACGCAAGGAAGCTCGCCAAGCTGGGTCTTTATTGCACGACCCCCGACGGCGACGTGAACGCTGGCATACCTTCTGGGGCTGGAGGGATTTGGATGGCCGGCAACGGCTTGGCCTGCGACGATGATGGCAGTATCTATTTCAGCACAGGCAACGGGGCGTACAGTCTTGACAGTTCTGGAAGACAAACGGGAAACAGTCTGGCGAAAGTCAGGCTAGGCGAGAACGGATTTCAATTGCAGACTTTTTTCACTCCCCACGACACGCAAGCGATGAATGAACGAGACCGCGATCTCGGATCCGCGGGTGTGCTTGTCGTTCCGTCTTCTACGCTCCTCGTGGGTGGAGGCAAAGACAAAGACCTCTACGTCGCAGATCGGTCGAACTTTGGCGGATTCTCACCGTCGGCGGATGCCATTCTGCAGCGATGGCCCGGCACCAACGACGGGCTTTGGACGGCACCGATTTATTGGAACAGTGGGCTTCTTGGTCCCCAGGTTTTTTTTGGAGGCAAAGAAGATTACGTAAAGAGTTTTTCGGTCGCGGCCGGGCTCTTAACTATGACCCCTACGACGCAGTCACAGGTGAAGGGCAAATGGCCAGGGTCTGCAATGTCAGGGTCGTCTGATGGAGACAAGGAGGGAATAGTCTGGACCCTGAGCCAAGCCCAAGGCAAAGGGATTCTGCGCGCCTACGAGGCCAATAATCTCGCTAACTTGCTCTGGCACAGTGACATTGTGGCGAGCGATGCGGTCGGCGTTTACGCCAAGTTCTGCCCTCCGACGGTCGCCAACGGAAAGGTGTTCGTCCCAACATTTTCGAACAAGGTGAACGTCTACGGATTGAACCCATGAACAAAATGGGATGGTCTGAAGCTGAGATCATGGGATCGGAAGCCGACAGGCATCATGGGTACCCCGAGTTCAATTTGAACAAATGGTGCGCCATCGCCTCTTGCTGTCTCCATTCGGGCTGGGGACATCAACGTCAGGACGCATATGTTCTTTGCCACGCCGGGCAGGTAGTTCCGAACGCTTCACTTTATTCAAGCGCTGACTCGTGGCGCGAACAAGCAGGCGGCCATGCCCGTAGCGTCGTTCGGACGTGACATTGTCGGCATCGCCCAGACCGGAAACGGTCGAAGTACGAGACGCTGCCCGGGAAAAGGAGGCATGCACAGTACTTGGACCAAGCCGGACGGCGCGCATCTTGGGGCGCCTGTCTAACGGCAAGGAGCAAGGGCTGCCATGCGACCTAAGATTCAGGCCGCGCTTGAGCTCACTGACGACCACAAAAAGAATCGGGCCGGGTGAAGGCTGGCTACTTCATAGCGACGAGGGAACTCATTAGAAATCTCACGGCGAAGACGTCATATTTTGATCGACCGGACCCATAGAAAGTGCGAGGCCGCCAAAATGCCATTGAAAGGGAATTGATCGATCAACTGGACTTAATGAAAAAGGTTGAGGAGTTGGGCGGAAAAAAGTTCAACTTCTCTCATCATTGAAGGAGAACTTTGATCGAAAGCGCGCCCCTGTCGTGACGGTATCAGTTCGCTAGATTTCTGTCAAGCACGAATGCCGCGGGAATAGGACCCTGGCATGATCCATGTGGTACATTCACTTCAGGTCAAAAGACCGACGCCGCATTCACTTTGGGTTTTGCAAAGACGCAGTGACTGGCAAGCATGCGACACATCAGTTCGCGAGTACAAAAATGCTTGTCAATACCGGCCAATCTACGCCACTTCGACGCCTAAAATCGTTTCTGATCGGGTCTCCGATCCACGAGAGGCACGCCCACAACGAACGTCTCGGCGTTTTTGCTGGCTTGCCGGTGTTCGCTTCAGACGCCTTGTCATCTTGTGCCTATGCGTCAGAAGCGATACTTGGAGTTCTTGTCCTCGGCTCGATCGCCTTGGCTTCCATGCAAATTTGGATCGCGCTGATTATCAGCGGCCTGATTGCGATTGTCGCATGGTCTTATTGGCAGACGATCCATGCCTACCCTTCGGGTGGCGGCTCCTATATTGTAGCGAGCAAAAACCTCGGTGAAAAGCCAGGAATGGTGGCTGGAGCCGCCCTGCTGATTGACTATGTCCTGACCGTCGCTGTTTCGATTGCTGCCGGCGTGGCGGCGCTCGTGTCAGCTCTCCCAGGCTTGCACCCGTACCTTTTGCCACTTGGGGTCGGATGCGTGGCTGCCATCGCGTTTGCAAACCTCCGTGGAGTTCGGGAGTCGGGGGCACTATTCGCCCTGCCGACATATGGTTTTCTCTTATCTGTGATGGTCATGCTTGTGGCCTGTGCCATTAAGTTTTTCCAATCGCCACCCGGACATCAGACTCTAATCGCCGAACCTGGTGCGATCGGTAGCGAGGCCAACCTTCCTCTGATCTTCATCTTGACCCGAGCTTTCGCAGCCGGATGCACCGCCCTGACTGGGATCGAGGCGGTCAGCAATGGTGTTCCGGCGTTCAAAAAGCCAGAGGCAGACAACGCTTCCAAGACTTTGTTGATCATGGCCGCATTGTTGACGGTCCTTTTCCTCGGAATTGGCTTCTTTGCCCTTCACATCCCTCATGTCGAGTTATTCGCCGCCAAAAACCCAGCCTATTCGACCGTCTTGTCCCAAATCGCAGCCTGGGGGTTTGGGGGTTCGAAAGCCATCGGGTTCTTTGTCGTCCAATTTGCAACTGCCGCCATCTTGATTCTGGCCGCGAACACGGCCTTTGCCGATTTTCCTCGTTTGGCCAGCCTCTTAGCGCGAGACGGTTTCTTACCTCGCCCTTTGGCGCGACAGGGCGACCGGCTTGTTTTTCAAAACGGCATTGTGGTTCTGGCCGCCGCTTCAGCTGGGCTCATCCTGTTGTTTCATGGCGAACTTGACCTCCTGCTTCCACTCTATGCGGTCGGTGTTTTTACCGCGTTCACCCTCTCTCAAGCCGGCATGGTTGTTCATTGGTTGCGCCGCAAAGGAGAGAAACACACCCTTAGTATTTCAGTCAATTTGGCCGGGGCGGTCGCGACCGGCCTTGTCGCCGTCATCCTCTTGGTGACGAAATTTTCGGAAGGCGCTTGGCTCATCCTTGTCTTGACCTCATTGATTTACTTTATGTTTTACCAGGTCAAACGCCGCTATGACTCCGTGACTCGCCAATTGACCAACGACTTGCGGCCAGTCCAAACGGTTAAGCGAATGAGCGTAATCGTGCTCGTCCCCAGAATCCATCGTGGGGTGCTTAAGGCGATCGAATATGCGAATTTTTTGAGTGCGGACGCTCGTGCGGTCCACGTTGTCATCAATCGGGAAAGCACGGAGACGCTTAAGAGTCAGTGGGCTGAATTCGCTCCAAACACGCCCTTGATTATTTTGGATTCGCCTTACCGGTCTCTCCTCGACCCAATCCTCGATTATGTTGACGCCCTTCGCGAGGCCAAACCGGGCGAGATGGTGACGGTGGTCATCCCAGAAGCAGTCGTGACCAAACTTGTGCACAAAGTCCTTCAAGAGAACCTTGCCGCTCAATTGAAAGTTGCCCTCGGGTCTCGTCAAAATGTAATCGTCAGTAACGTGCGGTACTTCTTGGACTAACAGGATTGTCGCCAAGTTGTCTCGGCACTTGCCGTAACGGACTTCGACGCCATTCTCCCCAGGCCGACGACAGTAGACACGCGACGAGTGTCATAATGGAGGGAGCTTGGGCCGAGGCTCTCGGTGACCGAGCTTTTTTATGTCCCACACAACTAACCCCCGAGGCTTCCGTAACTTGGGCCTCTCAGCAAGCTTGTTGTCACTCATCGACCGGCTCGGCTTTCACACTCCGACTCCCATCCAGGAGGCGGCCATTCCCGTCGCGTCGACCGGGCGCGACATCGTCGGCATCGCTCAGACCGGCACCGGCAAGACCCTCGCTTTCGGCCTACCTATGGCCATGCGGCTCCACAAAGGCGAGTTCGGCGTCGTGCTGGCCCCGACCCGTGAGCTTGCGATCCAGATTGAAGAGACTTTTCACAAGTTGGAAGTCAAGACCGCCCTGTTGATCGGCGGGGCGCCGATGGGCAAGCAAGTGGGCCAACTCCGCGCCCGACCGACTGTCATCATTGCCACTCCAGGCCGCCTGCTCGACCACATGAACCAGAAGACCGTTGATTTACGACGAACTTCAATCGTGGTCTTAGACGAGGCTGACCGGATGCTCGACATGGGCTTCGCTCCAACGATCCGTAAGATCCTCGACGCGACCCCCGCCCAGCGGCAGACCATGATGTTCTCGGCAACCATGCCGAAGGAGATCGCCCAGCTCGCGGAGCAATACCTTCGCAAGCCGAAGCAAGTTGAGGTCGCACCGCCTGGGACGCCTGTCGAATTGATCGAGCAAGAGCTCTTGGTCGTGGCCAAGGACGAAAAACCCGCTTTGTTGAACTCACTTCTTGAGAAGCACAAGGGCTCGGTGCTGGTCTTTGCCCGCACGCGCCACGGGGCGCGCAAGATCGCCAAGTCGATCCGCGCCCAGGGCCACACGGCGGCGGAAATCCACTCGGATCGCACTCTCGCCCAGCGCAAGGCGGCCCTTCATGGCTTCAAGACGGGGATGCACCGCGTTCTCGTTGCCACCGATATTGCAGCGCGAGGAATTGACGTCAAGGACATCTCGCTGGTCCTCAACTACGATGTGCCTGAGAACCCCGAGGACTACCTCCACCGGATCGGCCGCACAGGTCGGGCCGGAGCGAGCGGGCGCGCGATCACCATCGCAACTCCCGAGCAGCACGGCGACGTCCGTGACATCGAAAAGCTGTTGCGGTCCAAAATCCCCCTCGCCCGCACCACCAAGCCCTTGCCCCCCAAACTTGAAGGCTCCCGCCCCTTCCCAGCCCGAAACGCCCGACGTAACGGGTTGTCGAGAAAATTCGCATCCTCCGCTCAATCTCGCTAGTCTTGATTTTCAAGAATGCCCCAGTGTAGAAGCCCCAAATGTGGGCGATGGGCTGATGACGCATGGACGTGTTGTGCCCATTGCGGGGAGCCGCTCCGGGGGACGAGGCCAAACGAGGGCACATGCGACCATGACTTCACGATTGAGGGTCGGTTCTGCATTCTCTGTGGCTTCGACCCCGAGGTCGGCGACAAATCCGAGCGGACAGGGCTCCTTTTGAAAGGCGTTGGGGTCATGCTTGTCGGGCTGTTGATCGCCTTCGGTAGTTTCTTCGTGCTGAACAGCGGTGTGTCGATGCCTGAGGAGGCACCAGCCCCTCGATCTTTGGGGATTTGGACGGTCGGTGGTTTCATTGTGGCAGCGACCGGGATTGGAATGATCCTGAAATCCTTACGAGTGTCGAGCTGAGTGGCTCCGCGTTCGCAGTCACCAAACGTTCCCAAGACGTAGTTTGGGTCGCCAAGGGACCCAATCTTTCGGACAAATCCCAAGACCCTTGCCTTTGGCGGCTAGCGGTGGTATCATTCCTCTCCGTCCCCGCCACAGGGTAGGGAAGGAACGCCCGAGCGGCGAGAGCATTTTGACAACCGTATAGAGGGAAGTAGAGTGTGCGTTAAAGGCACCGAGTAATAGAAGAGCGCATTAGTGTCAACACTAAAAATAGATAAGTAGAAGCTACAAAGGGTGTGCGACGAATGCCTAGGGACAAATTGCCGAAGAAGGACGTGCAAGCAACGATATGCTACGGGAAGCAGCACGAATGCGATGATCCGTAGATTTCCGAATGGGGAAACCCAGCGCGGGTAATGCCGCGTTATCCACTTCTGAACACATAGGGAGTGAGAAGGGCACCGGGTGAACTGAAACATCTAAGTAACCCGTGGAAAAGAAACCGAAGGGACTCCGTAAGTAGCGGCGAGCGAACGCGGACCAGCCTAAACCAGACGGCATGCCGGCTGGGGTAGTGGGGCATCCACTGGCTTTCCCAAGTTGGGCGTGGAGGAACGTAAGGATGGCGAGGATGGTAAAGATAGTGAGGGTTGCAATGACAATCCTTACAACCTTGACAATCCTCACCATCCTCAACACCTCCCCGTCGAACTTGTGAAAGTCAGAAAAGAAAAACGCGATTTGGATAGAAGAACAAGATTGGAAAGTCTGGCCGTAGAGGGTGACAGCCCCGTATTCCAAATCCAAACCAATTTCAGGATGTACCCGAGTAGCGCGGAGCACGAGGAATTCCGCGTGAATCTGCCCGGACCACCGGGTAAGGCTAAGTACGATTTGTCACCGATAGTGCATCCAGTACCGTGAGGGAAAGGTGAAAAGAACCCCGGGAGGGGAGTGAAATAGAACCTGAAATCGCATCACCCGCAAACAGTCAGAGCACCAGGTGCGGAGCAATCCGTACAAGTGTGATGGCGTGCCTTTTGCAGAATGAGCCTGCGAGTTATTGGCAGCGGCAAGGTTAAGTGGTTAAGCCACGGAGCCGGAGGGAAACCGAGTCTGAATAGGGCGTCGAGTCGTTGTCAGTAGACCCGAAACTGCGTGATCTAGCCATGGCCAGGGTGAAGTGGTGGTAACACACCATGGAGGCCCGAACTCATTGACGTTGAAAAGTCTCGGGATGAGCTGTGGTTAGTCCGGTGAAATGCCAATCGAACGCAGAGATAGCTGGTTCTCCCCGAAATGCATTGAGGTGCAGCGTTACGTGTTGTCATGCGGGGGTAGAGCACTGAATGGGCTAGGGGGCTTACCCGCTTACCGAACCCAATCAAACTCCGAATACCGTATGATTAGCGTGGCAGTGAGACTGCGAGCGATAAGGTCCGTGGTCAAAAGGGAAACAGCCCAGATCGTCAGCTAAGGTCCCCAAGAGATGGTTAAGTGTGAAACGATGTGAAGAAGCGTAAACAGCCAGGAGGTTGGCTTGGAAGCAGCCACCCTTTAAAAAGTGCGTAACAGCTTACTGGCCGAATGTTTCTTTGCGCGGATAATGTAAGGGGGCTCAAACCATCCACCGAAGCTACGGGATCTCCCATGAGGGAAGATCGGTAGGGGAGCGTTGAATCAGCTGTGAAGCATGAGCGTAAGTCCATGTGGAGCAGATCCAAGTGAGAATGCAGGCATGAGTAGCGATAAGACAGGTGAGAATCCTGTCCGCCGAAAACCTAAGGTTTCTCTGGCTATGTTCGTCAGACGGAGGTTAGGCGGACCTAAGGCGAGGCCAGAAGGCGTAGCCGATGGACAGCAGGTAGACATTCCTGCCCCGTGCGCAGTGCGATGAGGGACGCTTCTTGATATTCCAGACAGACCGTTGGTTGTTCTGCTCTGAGCCCTTCGGGGTGACGAGGTTGGGATTGACAGGGGCCGAGAAAAGCTCTAAGCACCAGCTGCGTACGACCGTACTGCAAACCGACACAGGTAGGTGAGTCGAGGAGACTAAGGCGTTCGAGAGAACTCTCGTTAAGGAACTAGGCAAATGAGTCCCGTAACTTTGGAAGAAGGGACACCCCGCAAGGGGTCGCAGCGAAGCATCCCAGGCGACTGTTTACCAAAAACACAGGTCTCTGCTAAGGTGAAAACCGATGTATAGGGGCTGACGCCTGCCCAATGCTCGTAGATTAACAGGAGGTGTTATCTTCGGAGAAGCACTGAATCGAAGTCCGAGTGA
>JAEURO010000094.1 GCA_016788345.1 Chthonomonadaceae bacterium | reverse complement strand
TTACAGGTGACAAATGGGTGACGAGCTACCGGGACAGGACAGGTTTACGGACTATCCAAGGCAGAACCCACCGCACACATACCGGTATGCGGGATTGATTGGATTGACCTCCCTGCTCTTTTTCATCCTTTTTGTTCGATTTTCTCTTTCTGAGGGTGTGTTCGGTAGAAGGATCAATTTTCTGATCTTGGCGACCATAGTGACCGTTGTTTCCATGGTTCCTCTCATCTGGGTTTTCCAAAAGCTCGTCCCGATACAGGTCGTCCCCGGGGGATTGCATGCCTACAACGGGTTTGGGCTTAAAGTCTTTTGCGACTGGACAAAAGTCCAATCGGTCAGATGGATGTTTCTGTTCTTTGGTGTCGACTACTTACTCATAGTCGACGGTAGGAATGTTTTGATTTGCCCATGCCTGCCGCTATTTGTCCGCGACAAGGCTCGATTGTTCAGTGAGGTTCGAGATTCGGCTGGACCAGACCATCCCGTCACCAAAGCTCTAGAGCGCCGATTGGGCCTCAAGGCTTGACTTCATTCCGAAATCCTCGCAATTTGATCATGGGGGCCGGTCCAACTATGCCCGAAAAGACTAGAGACGGTTCCCGATGTCGCTGGTCAAACCGAGTAGGCGCCCAAAGCTAAGGGCTGGAATGAGCTTGTTTGAAGCCATGATCTCTTTGGTCCTGGTCGTCGCAGCGGTTGGTGCTGTGTTCGGAGTGGCGGGCCAATCGGCCAGGGTCGGACGACAGTCCGAGGCCCGTGCAGTGGCAGCGTCGATCGCAAGGCAGAAACTTGATGAACTGGCAAGCATGAGCTTCGCCAATCGCCCGGTCGTAGACGGAAAAGTTTTTCCGATCTCAAATGAGATCCTGCTCCAGTTCCCAGAAACTGTGCGAGACCAGGTCACGGGCCGCTATTCAGTGACGGCGGTCGCCGGAGCAAAGAACCTCCACCAGCTTTCTGTCACGGTCAGCTGGAAGAGCCTTGCGGCATTGTCATCGACTGACTCGTTCCTGACAATGACCAGGATCGTGAGCTCTTATCAAGACGTTAACTCAACTGGTTTCACAGGCGAAGACCCAATCAGTGACGACTACATTTTTTATGACCCTCCAGCGACCTCGGGAGGGAGCGGCGGCGACTCTGGGGGCACCTCTGGCACGGATACCGGGGCGACGACAGGGGGCGGAAGCGATGGAGGCTCGACCGGCACCGACACTGGCGGCACAACTGGATCGGACACTGGCAGCGACACAACTGGAGGCGACCCAGGATCCACTGGCTCAGACACAGGAGGCGGGACGACGAGTTCAGATTCTGGAGGGACAGATGGCGGAGGGACGACAGGGGGAACATCTGGCGGGTTCGGAGGCGACTATGGCGACAAATGGGGCTAGCCATCGTCCGAAATCTCGGCGAGGCATGACGCTCGTCGAAACAATGTTCGTAATGGGGATAGTGATGGTTGTGCTCGTCCTCTTGGCCCAGACAGGAAGCATGGCTGCTTCCGCCGCCCAGAAGCAAATGAGGACTGCCGATTCCCTGGCAGGCTCCCGAAAGTCTCTCGAAAAGATCTTTCAGTCCGTCAAGGTCGCAGACATGGTTTTAGCCGCGTACCCGTCGACTTCTTCGGTCTTCCAGTCCAATGAATTGTCTACGCTCGTGCTCAGGATCCCTCGCTGCACAAGTGACGGAGACTTGATCGCAGGTTCCTACGACGTCGCCATTTTTCAAGCGGTGTCCAACGGGGCACCCACCTATACAAAGTCGCTCAAGCGCTATTCCGCGACGATACTGGACGGAATTGAAACTGACCCCGTGTTCCAGGAGACCCTCGCCACAAACTTGTCGGACTGCAGTTTTGGGTTCGTCACCGAAGAACAATTTTTTGGAAACCCTTATGTGGACACTTTCGATCTCTTGGCGACTCCGATTGGCAGCTCGTCAGTGGTAAAGGAAAGGATCATGGTCAATGGTGCAGACAGGGTCCAAGACGGCAAAGCCTCGTTCGTAGGCAAATCTGTAAAAACCTATAAGCCTTTGAACTGGGGTGTGCCGATGGACGTGACCTATCGGATCAATCCGCAAGAAGTGGTCAACCCGAGCGGTGGTAATGCGGCGACATCGCTGATCCTAAGACTCAAAGTGAAGACCGCTTGGACCGGTCAAAACGGTACTAACGGCATGCGAGATGTCGTTTACGACTCAAGGTTGACCCTCCTCAATAGGTGAAATGACTTGAAAACAAATCGCTCTAGGTCGACGTCGGGATACGGAAGTGTCCTGGTCATATTCTTCCTTGTCGTGACCCTCGGCATCGGAATGGCCATGTTCTCGCTGACCGCGACCCAAGACCTGGTCAGCACTCGAAACATTGGCCGAATCCAAGCCAACACATTGGCCGAGAGCGGAATTCATGTCATGTACGACAGGATCAGGTCCCAAATGTTGGCCAGTCAGACCTTCCCCTTTTCAACTGGCGAGACAAACGTCGTACAAAGCACTCCGCTCGGGGCAAAGACTGTCGGTACATACGATGCAAAAGTCCTCGACCACAAAGAGATAGTCACCGACATCGATGTCTGGGATGGCAAAGTACGGCGGTCGACGTTCACTTTCACACTGGAAAGCATTGGTGTAACGAGCGAAGGCTTGCAAAGTAAGGTCAAGGCAAAGTTTACGGCAGTGCTCCAGAAAAAGCTCGTCCCGAAAAGCAGCTTGTCGGGCACACCTCCCGACGTGACCCAGATTAGTTTTCCGAGTGGCGCGCTATCGAGCAACTCCACAATCGACATCGTGTCGGACGAGGGGCTCGTCACCACCGCCCCAAATGGACTCAGCGGGCACCTGACTTCGAATGAGGGCATCTCCTGGAACACCAAAACAGGAGCGAAATCCGGGGTGACCCAGGCAGACTTTCTTAAAATCCAGGGGCAGTACCTGGTGCCACCTGGGGGGCCGTACACATGGACAGTCAGCCCCAGCGGAATGGGAAACTCGAACGGATCAAAAAACTATCAGAACCCTGCGGCACCCCCCAGCGGTAGTTTTTTGGGGTCTCCTGCAGACACCGTCCTACAGTTGTCAGCCCCAATGTACTTTGCCGATGCCGGCCAGACCTTGTCCTGGAAAGATCGATGGTACGGTGATGCGACAAAGACCGGCTTCAAGGATTACTCATCAAACCTCTCGTCATCGTCTATCACGACCAAAACCCCTTCCGGGGTCAAAATGATACAAGCTCCAGCCCGGATCAACGGCAACTTCGACATAGCGGCAGGCGACACCGTCAAACTCATGCCGAACAGCACGAACCCCCGGGACAACGTCATCTATGTCAAGGGCAATGTGCAGAATTTGGGTGCCCTGAAGAACCTGGGTTGCACACTGGTCGTCGAGGGCAATTATTCGGACTCTGAAGCATCGGATTACTCGGTCACGCACAGTGAAAGTCCGTTCTCAACCAGGGAGCGAGCGATGAACAGGAGCATGCTGGCTGTCTTAGGCAAAAACCCTACTGCCGCCCATTTCTCGATGAGCGGAGCCCATGAGACTGGGCTTGTCTACGCCTTGAATGGGGGCTTAAAGTTTGACGGGAACGCGCCGGAATTCACCGGAGCCATGATCGCCGGCGGGGCGAACCCGGACGGGGGCATCAGCGTCTCCCCGAAAAATGGCACGAAGTTCACAATGCACTTTGACCCGTATGCAACTTCTGGCGGGCCACTGCTCTTGGATGACGGATCGTTCATTGACAAAGATTTCGTCGTGAGCGGCGTGTATTCTCCCTTCGATCCACAAAGACTCAGAGACTGGGCAATCATGAAGCCCTGACGCCCAGGGGGTATCCTGGGCCCGGTGACGCAAGAGTCCGACCCTCGACTCACCGAGTCTTTTTACGATACCGTTCGCTCAGCAAGCGATGTCCTCATTGGGACGCACTTGAACCCGGACGGTGACGCTATCGGCTCGGCCCTGGCGGTCAGCCTCTGGCTAGATGGATTAGGGATCCCGAACGAAGTCCTTTGCCACAACTTGCCACCTTCATACCTAGAGTTCTTGCCATCAAGCGATAGGCTGAGCCAGTCGCCAAGGCGAAAAGGGCACGATCTCGCTATTTCGGTGGATCTCGATTCGCTCGATAGATTGGGATCTGTCCGGCCATGGATCGAGTCAGTTCCGCGCCTGATATTGGTCGACCACCATATCCCCCACGAAATGCCTGGGGACCTCAGGATCGTCGATCCTTCCTCGCCTTCCACGGCATCTATCCTGACAGATCTTTTTGCCCGACTTGAACCTCGCCCGGGAGCGACCTTCACCCCAGGTATGGCGACATGCCTCCTCACCGGACTCGTGACTGACACCGGAGGGTTCCGTTTTCCGAACACAACTGCAGGCTCCCTGCATCATGCGGCGTTCCTGGTTGAGCGAGGGGCGTCGCTTTCCCAGGTGATGGATGAGTGCTATCTGAACAAGGACGAGCAGTCCGTACGCATGCTTGCCCTAGCCCTGGGCGACATGAAGATGAGTTCCGATATGCGCCTTGCTTGGGTGGTCCTGCGTCCAGAATGGTTTGAGCGACTTGGCGCTGGTGACGAGCACACAGAGGGGATCGTCAATGAGATTTTGAGCGTGAGGACAGTCGAGGCCGCGTTCGTCATCCGTGCTGGTAAGAACGGAAAAGTTAAGGGAAGCTTGCGCAGCAAAGGAACCATCGACGTCGCTAAAATTGCCCAGTCGATCGGGGGAGGTGGGCACAAGAACGCGGCTGGCGTGACCCTCGAAGACACTTTGGAAAGGGCTGAGCGAACTATCTACTCACACTTGGTCGAGGCTTTAGAGTCCAGATGATCGGCATCGCCCTCATTGACAAGCCGCTTGGCCTCACGTCACACGACGTCGTACACCGGATACGGAAGACTTTGGGCACCAAGCGGGTCGGCCACGCTGGGTCGCTCGACCCGATGGCCACAGGCCTCTTGGTCGTCGCCGTGGGACCAGCAACAAGGTTCCTGCAATACCTTCCCCTTGAGCCAAAAGTTTACGAGTGCTCGTTTCAATTCGGGGTGACCACCACAACCTACGACAAAGAAGGCGAAGTGACCGCTGAACAGAAGGTGCCAGACAACTTGGAAGAATTGATCCAAGACCAGATCAGCTCTTTTGTCGGACTCATTGAGCAAACGCCTCCAATCTATAGTGCGATCAAGGTCGCCGGCTCGCCTCTCTATAAATATGCCCGCAGAGGCGAGGACGTCCATGTCGATCCAAGACGGGTGTTTGTCGAAACATATCAAACCTTGGGTTTTCTGGGCCAGGTCGGAAAGTTTCGGATCGTGTGCAGTGGCGGGACATATGTGCGCTCCCTGGCCCACGACTTAGGCCAGCTCATCGGGTGTGGGGCACACGTTTCCGAGTTAAGACGAACCGAAGCCGGTCGCTTTCAAGTCACCAATGCAGTCAGCTTGGACTCGTTTCAGTCTTCAGACTTGATGTCTTTGGCGGACGCCCTCGGCCCAATGCCCATTGTCGAACTCAACGATGGACAGTGTCAGAGGGTTCAAAACGGACTATGGGTCAAGTCGGACAATCTGTCCGACAGCATACACGTCGCATTGGCAAACCCGAATGGACAAGTCATGAGCGTGGCAAGGGTCGACGGAAAGCTGCTGCACCCACTTTGCGTCATTCCCCAGGAGGCCGTCAATGGGAGTCTATGAAATTGGCCAACCTCGAAAACGGCTTGCAGGTCAGCTGGTTTGGGCAGTTCTTTGGATCGGAGTGACGGTTGTTGGACTCTTCTTGCATGCCGACTCACGACACCATGCGACCCACACACAATTAGGCCTGCCGCCCTGCCCCTCGGCGTTCATGTTCCAGCGTCCTTGCCCTGGTTGCGGCCTCACTACGAGCTGGACTGCCTTGCTCCATGGTCAATGGCAATCGTCGTTTTCGGCCCATCCTCTCGGGCCCTTTCTCTATCTGGCCTTTACTGCGACCGCCCTGCTCTCCCTGTACGGTTATTTTCGGGGAGCCAGGTTACGGACTGAAACGCCATTAGCCAACCGCCTTGTCTTAGCCACATTGGCCGTGTTTATGGCATTTGGTTTAGTCAGGTTTATCCTAGTAAAATATAACGAATCAGAATTTTCTTTCCGCGACCTAAAGGCTTTCTCCAGTCGCAGCCAGGAGGGTGGGAAGCCCTCCAGTGTGCCAGAAAAGAACCTTTCCAAACAGTTCGCCATTTCTGGCCAGATCCAGAAGACAGGCGAAGGCCTTGGACGAATAGACGGGATCCAATAGTAGTCCTTCCGTCTTGGCCAACAACTCGATCGCGTCATTGCCCGCATGGCTCCAAACATTGTAACCAGCCCCAAAGTAATCTGTCCTGAGTTCAAACTCATCGTCGCTCATCGCCTTCTGGCAGCCGGTCAACGCGTCGACGCCAGCTGCGAGCCGAACGAGTTCTGACCGCAAGTCCTCTTCGGGGTCGCATGCCACCCCAACTACTCTGGTCCGCGAACCATGAAACGCCCACGCGAGTCCGGCGTGCGTGCTTCCGCTACTGGTAGGGGTCACGATGAAGTCCCAAGAGTCCCCGACTTCTTCTGCGGCCAAAGTAAAAGAAAAGGCTCCAAGGGGGCTGCTTCCCCCAATTGGCACGTCGTAGACTTTCTCGCTGCACGCGGTCAGTTCGCGAGCTACTGCCTCCGTACGAGCGAACAGCACATCCCAGTCATCATCGGGGACGAGCACCCTCTTAACCCCAAACAAGTCATCCAGAACGAGGTTCCCAAGAGCTTGTGGGAAACGTCCAACAGGCTTACCGTGGCCGGAGTCGTAGGGCAGGTCCATCACTACCGCCGTGCAGCCTAAGCCGAACACCGAGCATGCTGCGCCTAGCTGTCGAACGAAATTGGACTGTGATGAGCCGCAAGTCACCACATGGGTGGCTCCTTGATCCACGGCCTCAGCAATTAAGAACTCAAGCTTCCGCCCCTTGTTCCCCCCGCCAGCGAACCCCGTCAAATCGTCGCGCTTTACCCAAAGGTCGAGCCCAAGCAAATGGCCAAGTCGGCCAAGAGAATGGCAGGGCGTCGGCAGGCAGCAGAGACTCACACGAGGCCGCATTGCCTCATTTTGGCAGGTAACGACTCAAGAGTTTCGAAGCCGTGTAGAATGACGACTGGCATGCGGGAAAACTTCTTTTGGCACAAAGTCCACTCCCTCACTGGCATTGTCCCGATTGGGTTCTACATGGTTCAACACCTAACGTTGAACACATTCAGCCTGGCCGGACCCTCAAAATTCAATGGCGTGATTGGATTCTTCGCGGGCTTTCCTCAGCACGTGCTGCTTGGTATGGAAATAGCCGCAATTTGGCTGCCACTCTTGTTCCATGCCATCTATGGGATCTTTATCGTGGCCCGGGCGAGCGACAATTACTCACAGACGGCCTACAAGTTTCGCGAAAATCGTTATTTCAGACTTCAAAGATGGTCAGGGATCGTTGCATTTTTCTTCCTCATTTCCCATGTTTTGACCACTACGGTACAAGCCAAGGCAAAAGGCCATGCCGCTATCCAATATGACGCTTGGCACCAATTGCTGACAGGCAACGGCTACATCGTGTTCGTGCTCTACGCGATTGGTGTCACTGCTTGTTCTTACCATCTAGCCTATGGTATATGGAATTTTTGTATCCGATGGGGAATCACCATAAATGAGAAAGCTCAGATGACAATGGGCAAAGTGTCCGCCTCGGTTTTTGTAGCTTTGACCTTCCTCGGAATAGGTGCACTTTATGGATTCATCAACCCTGTGTTTTCGTCTGGAGAACAGAGCTCGGAAGCCTATCGCTCATCCGCAGCACCTTTACAGCCTTCTTCGGCTAACCTTAATAAATAGCGTCCGTACAAAGTGTTGCCCATCTTTGCACCAGACCACGCAAGCGACTGACTGTCGATCCATCCGCTTATGTATGCGATCTCCTCTAAACAGGAGATCATTACTCCTTGCCGCTTCTCGATGGCTTCTACAAAGTTTGACGCCTGCAACATTGATTCATAGGTTCCGGTATCCAGCCACGCAAACCCTCTATCCAAGGGAACTACATTCAAAGAACCTTCAGCAAGGTACGTCCTGTTGAGGTCAGTGATTTCTAGCTCGCCTCTAGACGAGGGTGTGAGGCCCTTGGCACGCTCTACGACGGTTTCATCAAAAAAGTAGAGCCCGGTGACCGCTAGGTGAGATCGCGGGACAGCTGGCTTTTCTTCAATCTCAGTGGGGCAGCCATATGAATCCAAAACAACTACACCATAATCTGACGGATTGTCCACGTGATACGCGAACACCGTCGCTCCGTTGTCTTCACTTGAAGCCCTTTTTAGTAGTTCGGTCAAGTTTGACCCATAGAAAATATTGTCTCCCAGAACAAGCGCGCACCTGTCACTTGCGATGAAGTTTTCTGCAATGACAAATGCTTGCGCTAGTCCGCCAGGAGTGCTCTGCACGACATAGGACAAGTTGACCCCAAAGCTCGACCCGTTTCCTAAGAGTCTTTTGAACGCATCTTGGTCGGATGGAGTGGTGATCACGCAAATGTCCCGAATGCCAGCCATCATTAACACACTAAGAGGGTAATAAACCATTGGCTTGCTAAAAACCGGCAAGAGCTGCTTGCTGGTTGCGATCGTCAGAGGGTATAGGCGCGTCCCAGTGCCCCCAGCCAATACGATGCCTTTCACAAATCTTCCCCTAAACTTGGGCCATAAAACTTCTTGACAAAAGATTCATAACCTGGATTTTGAACTATGGGCCTCCACCACTCTTCATTGTCTGCAAACCATTTGGCGGTTACACGTAGTTCTTCTTCAAAGTCCTCCCTAGGTGACCAGCCCAGTCCACGGACTTTTGTCGTCGTCATGCTATACCTGGCGTCGTGGGCACCCTTGCGAGGGTCTGGAATGAACTTGACTCTGTCTAACCCAAGCCCTAACTCATCTAATAGGATTCTTACAACATCGAGGTTCGTCCTTTCGTTTGTGTCCCCTACGTTATAAACCTCGCCGGGCAAACCCGACTCTAAAACTGTCCAAATACCGGCCGAGTGGTCTCGGACGTGTATCCACTCACGCACCTGGCTTCCTTCCCCATAGAGCGGTACTTTTTTGCCTTGTAGCAATCGGACTAGAAAAAACGGAATGAGCTTTTCTGGATAGTGATAGGGCCCAAACGTGTTGCCTCCACGAGTGACGATGACTGGAGTTTTGTAAGACACCCAGTGTGCCCGGCACAGAAGGTCGCCTCCGGCTTTTGAGGCGCTGTACGGCGTGTTTGGCTGTATCGGACTGTGCTCGGTGAATTGGCCCGCATCGATAGAACCATAAACTTCATCAGTACTGACTTGGAGAATTCTTTCTAGCCTATGTTGGCGTGCCGCTTCGAGGAGAACCTGGGTGCCGTAAGTGTTTGTTTGAACAAAATCACTGTTGTCGACCAGGGAGCGGTCATTGTGGCTTTCGGCGGCAAAGTTCACAACGTGGGTCGGTCGAAACTCGCTAAAGGTCTGGTCTACGAACGCTTTATCTTGGATTGCCCCTTGGTAGAAAGATGTTTGATTGGCGAAATCTGCCATTGTCGAACGGTTGCCTGAGTAGCGCAACGCGTCAATGACACCGACTTTCGTTCCGGGGGCGCGATGGAGTGCAAGCCTGACAAAATGCGATCCGATAAAGCCAGCTGCTCCAGTCACCAGGAGCCTCATAAGACCTTGAACCTCGTGCCTGGATCTGCCTCGTGCCTGATCTCGTCGACTTCCTCTGACCGGCCAGGGCCAGCATAGAGCCTATCGGGAAAATTCATGACCATAGCACTGCTTGCCCCACAGTTTCGATAGGCGTGGACGACTCCAGGGGGCACGAAGACAGCGGCTGGAACCTCTGACCCAACCTTGAGGGTCACCTTCTGATCATCATGCCCGTCCCTGTTCTCCCACAAGTAGAGCTCATATTCACCGTCAAAGAACACGAAGCCGTCAGTTTGAAACCTATGTTCGTGCGGACCGCGCGTCACACCCGGCAAGGTGAGGCTCACATAACCCATTGCAGGCTCGAACCCAGGCGGAAGCTCGTCAGACCGAAAGAGTTCGAGCAGCCATCCCCTGGAGTCGCTGTGCCGGGCAAGTGGTACGACTATGACTCCTGGAATATCGGCCATTCAAAGATTCTGACACTTCCAGAGGCCGTCGAGTTCCTTCTGTTCTAGCCTCGGCTATGGGTCCATAAGTAGTGGCCAATCGGCACACTGGCCAAGTAGCCTCGCCTTTGGTTCAGGCCATCGAGCCCATGCCCAACAACCCGCAGTGTCGACCCGTGTTCTGCAACGTCCAAAGCCCAATCTAGCGTCCAACTCGCGCACTTGATCGCGCCAAGCCGTACTATAAGGTCCCGAATATCCTCCATTCCAATTCCTGGCCCATAGATGAAGGTGCCAAAGGCGTCGATCGATGCATAGGTACCGACGCAGAACTGACCGTCTTGAGAGCATCCGCGGACTGTGACCGTCTCCCAACCCATTGGAGCCGTAAGTACTCGCTTCGTTTCAAAGAGACGGTCGAAAACATAAAC
>JAEURO010000093.1 GCA_016788345.1 Chthonomonadaceae bacterium | reverse complement strand
ACGTCTTTGTAAAAAGGTGTCCGTCTAACGAGAACACCCACTCAGCTTGACGGCCTACTGAAAACGACTTCAAGAGTGAGTAGCCCTGGGGGTGTACGGTTCCAACATATTGGTTGGTGGAGAGCCCATAAGTCACGCCTGCGATCGTGACGTGAGCCTCGATTCCTGCAACGAGCACCAGCCTGTCAGTCGGTGGCTTGACCGCTGCGACCAAGTGGCCGTGGTAACGTCTCGTGTTCGCTCCAGAGACGGTACCACTGGCAAACCCGCCTATGCCATTTGGCAAGAGCCACTCAAGACGCGAGGACACCCCGTATTCGCGGCATGCAGCTGAGTCGATCTCGTACTTCATTCTTGAACCAGTATCCCAGGTCTTTACCTGCCAGTAACAAAGCCCGCTTTTATTGCCGAGACCGAAGACCCACTACCACTACCGGCATTTCAACACAATTGTCATGGAAAACACGACCAGGTAGGACGAGGTAGCGCGTCCAAAGTAGGTGCAGTGTTATGTTGTTGTCAGAAGCGAAAAAGCATGTAGGAGTCTGCGTGAACCTCATGTACAAAGAACGGTCTGGAGACGTCGTTGAGCAGCTTGCAGAAATTTTTGATATCGGGTTTGTGCCCCTGTACGGGCCATGCTTGATAACGGACCAAGGAGAGTTTCGCCTGGACAAAGTCGTGTCCTGCGAACCAGTCAGCCAGCAACGTGCAGCCTGACTTACCGCTTGAAAAACCGCTTGTTGACGACCGTCGCGTGCACTCTTGAACCTCGGACGTCAACTTCGCACGCCGACCCTTGCTTGATCTCTGCGTCAAGAAATGCAAAAGCGATTCCGCACTCTAAGAGTGGAGAATACACGCCAGACGTCACTTCGCCGATCCGGTGTCCGGCATAGACGTCGGCCCCAGGCGTGACGAGCCTCTTGCCTTCGAGTTGCAGGCCCTGTAGCTTGGTAGGTGTGCCAGCTGCCCGGGCAGAGTTGATATGCTCTGAGCCAAGGAACGATTTTGTCCTGCTTACAACCCATCCTAAGCCCGCGGAGATCGGAGACAAAGAGTCTGAGAGTTCGTGCCCATACAAAGGCAACCCTGCTTCGACACGGAGAACGTCCCTTGAGCCTAACCCGCAGGGAACCGCGCCGGCTTCTGCTAATTTGTCCCACAGGGCTTCTGCACTTTCGGCGTCACATTGGAGCTCGTATCCATCTTCTCCCGTATATCCAGACCTCGCAGCAAAAACTTTGATTCCAGCCACATTACATTCCGTGCTTCCGAAGAGGGGCAAGGACAGTAACTCGTTCGGGGAATCACTCAATGCTGAAACTAAGACCTCTGCCTGAGGCCCCTGGACCGCGATCATAGCCGTTTGGGCTGAGTAGTCGGTCAAGTCGACGTCTGGCGTAAGGTGTGAGCGAAAGTGGGTTACGTCCTTTTCGTGGTTCGCAGCATTGACAACCATTTTGAATTCGCTGCCACTGGTACGGTAGAGCACAATGTCGTCAACACAGCCACCGGTGCTGTTAGGGAGCAAAGAATAATGGCCTTGGCCAACCTCCAACCTTCCTACGTCGTTAGTCGTGACGAACTCAAGAAACTCCAATGCGCCTAGCCCGCTAAACTTGAGTCGGGCCATATGGCTGACGTCGAACATGCCGACTGAACTCCGGACAGACTGGCACTCAGCAATGACTCCCTTGTACTGGACAGGAAGGGTCCAACCGGCAAACTCCACCATCTTTCCACAGTGCTGGACATGAGCGTCAAAGAGAGGAGTTTTTCGAACCATACCTGCGTGAGGATACCGTTGAACACATCGAAAGAGTCGGAGGGCAATGCATGACACTTTGACGAAGAACCCATGAACGCAGCCTGAACGCGGCAATTCTCCGGGTAGTTTGAGTCCATGAAGCCATTCCGGTTAGGACACTCTTGGAGGGTCAATGCCAAGATAGACGATGTTTTCTACTTTGTGAGCCACATTGGTACTTGGCCCTCGTGGTGGCCCCAGATCGTTTCTGTTATGACATCGAGACCAGGTGACGGCGTGGTCGAGATTGGCGATTCAGCGACAATGTGGGCCAAATCCCTGTTGCCATATACACTGGAATGGGACACGACGGTCGTGGAGATTGCTGAACCACGGATGATCCGGGTCAAGGGCCACGTCAAGTTGGCTGGACAAACGGGCTCCCAGGACAAAAGGCAGGACTTCCGTCTGTCTGGTGACATTTCGTTTGAATTGTTCGAGGAGGGAGGACTTGTCAAAGTTGTCAATCGACAAGCCATGACACCTGAGACGCCGGTGTCAACACTTTTTCGACCCCTGTATTCAGCGGTATTCAAGTTCAACCACTGGTATGCCATGCGGAACGGGCTTCCCGGCCTTAAACTGGCTTGTGCCAAAAGATCTGAAGCTGTCTTGACTAAGACACAAACGCATTGAACAAACCGTCTCTCTTGTGAGGATCGATTTACCGAAGCTATAATGCGACTGACGAATGAAGAACATGTGTAACAGAGGTGGACTATAGGGAGACCACCCGTCCGGCGGGTTCGACGTGAACCTCTACCCGACATTAATGAGCGGCTTCTGCGTTTCGACGACGTCCGGGTCATAGGCCCTGATGGGAGCCAAATGGGCGTGATGCCTGTCAGACAATCTCTTGAATCGGCACAAAAACTGGGGTTGGACTTGGTTCTTGTAGCTGAAAAAGCGACCCCGCCGGTTGTCAAGATAGTCGATTATGGCAAGCACAAGTACGAACAGAGCAAACTCAAAAAAGACAAGAAGCCTAAAGCCCAGGACGTCAAAGGGGTAAAGTTGTCACCGAACATTGGTGAGCACGACTTGCAAGTCATCGTAAAGAAGACGCGGTCGTTCCTCGGCGATGGTGACAAGGTCAGGGCGGTTTGCCGGTTCAGGCAACGAGAACTCCAGCACCCAGAAGTGGGCAAGCGAAAGATCCTGGCCCTTGTTGAGGCCGTGGCCGACATCGGCAAGCCTGACAAGGAACCCTTGTTGAACGGGCGCGAGATGGTCGTGGTGATCAATCCAGTGTCCACAGGAAAGAACAAAGATGTCAAAGCTGAAAACCCACAAGACGGCAGTAAAGAGGTTTAAGGTTTCGGGCACAGGGAAGATCATGCGCCGGAAATCGGCGAACAACCACATGTTCTTCCACAAGTCCGGAGCCCAAAAGCGCCGCCTTGACCAGCCTGCCGTGCTGAGCAAGACCGAAGCGAAAAGAGTCCGGCGACTCTTGGCTCTGTAGGATCTGTCTCGACAGGTAAACTGGCAGAACCTCGTACCACTAGGGCCCGATTAGGGATCTGAACTGGTGTGAGTCCAATATTGGACTCAAAAAATTGAAGGTGAACAATGGCAAGAATTAAACGCGGCATCATGCGGCATAAACGGCACAAAAAAGTGCTTAAGGCTGCATCCGGCTATTTCCAACGCAAGAAAAACGTATTCAAAAACGCCCACGAGCAGGTGATGAAAAGCGGCCAGTACGCTTTTCGTGACAGACGGGCTCGAAAGCGCGACTTCCGCAGGCTATGGATCGCCAGAATCTCTGCTGGTTGCCGGATGTGTGACACGAAATACAGTGCCCTCATAGACGGAATGACCAAGAAAGGCATGCAAGTCGACCGGAAAATGCTCAGCGAATTGGCGATCCAGGACATGGCAGCATTCAAAAAGCTCGTTGAACAAGCAACGGCTTAACTCGTTTTCGGTCAGAAACAGGTTCACTTTTCCCTGTTCCTTGGGGGTACGACGTCCGACAATTCTAGAGTCGGACGTCGTTCTATGTCGACTGTGGCAAGAAACCACCAAGTATCTAGGCTCATTCCCCTCTTGGTATGTGCTCTAGCAGGTTGCGCCTTCTATTTCTTCTTGTCCAACCAAGCCAATGTTGAACGCACGAGCGGCGCAAAGATCCTGGCAAAGGAGAAGCAACTAGCCCAATCGGCCTTTGCTCTAACCAAAAGGACGAATGAACTTACAACGGCCTCGTTGTCACGCTGGGACGAGATCGCTAGTTCTGCTGCACAAGGCTCTTGGACAACGAATCTCAATGTTTTGGAATCTTCAAACCTGACTGGGTTCTGGCTTTACAACGCCAACCAAAAGCTAATCTATTCAAGTGCGAAAGACAGAGCCTGGCCAAACAAAGGGATGGCCCCTAAACCATTCGTCGATCCAAAGAGAAAAAGGCAAGTCAACAGCTATTTCTTTGTGACTTCTAGGGGAGTGCAATTGATTAGCACTTCTCGAGTGTACAAGTTGAGTGAGTATCAGGAGAACGGAAGCCACTCAGGATATTTGGTCACGGCAAAACTGTTCGACTCGACAACATTGAAGTCCCTGGGCAGTTCGACAAACAGCCAAGTGACCTTTGTTCCTGCTCCGTCAAAAGTCGGTACCACACCAACACTTCATCCTACAAACGGATTTACCGTGGCCCTGATGGGTGCAAAGAAGACTACCGTGGGGTGGCTTGTCTTCAAGCCCTTGACGATGCTCAACAGGAACCCTCCAGCCTCGATGGCCACAGCATTGTCCATACTCCTGTCTTTAAGCCTCGTCATTGGCGGGGCGGCGCTTGTCTTCCGCAAGACCTTTGTCATAGTCCCCAAGAAGGCCCTCTCGCAAGCCGTCAGAACTGGCGACTCGACTGCGCTCAAGAAAAACCTGGGGTCGAGTGACGAGTCCAATGACCTGCGTGCACTTGTCGATGCACACTCAAAAACCACGGACCTTGTAAGTGTCAACCAGACACTTGAGAAGATCGTGTATCGAAGGACGCAAGAGCTAGAAAAGTCTTATGGAGAGCTATTAGAAGCCCTTGTGTCAGCCCTTGAACTTCGAGACCAAGAAACGGAGGGCCACAGCCGCCGAGTGACCGAGCTGACGGTCATCCTAGCCCAAAGGATGGGGTTTGGCCCAGAAGAGCTTGTGCATATTCGGCGGGGGGCGCTCCTCCACGATATCGGAAAAATTGGCATCCCGGACGCCATTCTCCTCAAGAGCGGGCCTCTCGACCCCCTCGAACGGCAGATAATAGGCCGCCACCCAGAGTACGCGGTTGAGATCCTTAAAGGTATCGAGTTTATCGCCCCAGCGTTGGACATTCCGCTATGCCACCACGAGAAATGGGATGGGACGGGATATCCGCGCGGTCTAAAAGGGGAGGACATTCCTCTCTCCGCCCGGATTTTCTCGATCATCGACGTATGGGACGCCTTGAGTTCGACCAGGCCGTATCGTCAAGCCTGGCCAGAAAACCAAGTCAGAGCAGAGCTGGAGCGAATGTCCGGAACCCACTTCGATCCAAGGGTCGTATCAATGATGCTCGCAATTCTTGACGAGGGAACAGCGGCTCAAATCCGCCGGGCAGCCTAAACTGCCCTACAGCGTGCCATAGAGCCTGTCGCCATAGTCTCCCAAGCCGGGGAGGATGTACTTCTGTCCATTTAGCTCGCGATCGACCGCTGCTGTAAAAACTGGGACATCAGGGTGTGCCTTCTCAAAGGCTCCAATGCCTTCGGGAGCTGCAATGACGCACGCCATGACAAGCTTCTCTGCGCCGTGGAACTTGAGCAATGTGGCCGCCTGAGCTGCCGATCCTCCAGTCGCAAGCATTGGGTCGACCAAAACGGTGAACCTGCCCGAAAGGTTTGGCAGCTTGCAATAGTAGCTGCTTGCAATGGCCGTCTCATGTGACCTCTCCAGGCCGATGTAGCCAACGGCAACATCGGGAAGCAGCTGAAGACCGGGTTCGAGCATAGATAGGCCCGCTCGCAAAATCGGCACAATGGCCAAACCGTGTTCTAAGACTTGGCCTTCGTAGGGCTCCAGTGGCGTTTCAATCAGTCTTGAGGAGAGGCTTACGCCAGAAGTCGCCTCAAGAATCAACAGTGTCGACAAGGTCCAGGCCAATTGCCGAAAACGACTAGGCTCCGTTTCACGATTTCGTAACTCGGTCAAGAGGTGTTGGGCCAAAGGGTGTTGAACGATGTGGGTTGCCACAACCACCATTTTACGTTCAAAACATGCCTCCGTGCTTCATGCAAAACACCTGCCAGGTGTAAGATGCTCCGATGAATCAAGCAACTTCTCTTATTGCCGTATTTTCGGGAGCTGGAGTCGGGGCCTTGTGCCGCTACGGATTGGGGAACTTGGTTCAGAAGCAATCTGGTTCCACTTTCCCTTGGGGGACACTCGCCGTCAATGTAAGCGGGTGTTTGCTCGTCGGCGTAGTCATGGCTCTCTTGCTGGCCAAGGGCGGAAACGATAGCATCCGGACACTCTTGGTGACTGGAGTCTTGGGCGGATACACCACCTTTTCAGCCTTCGGTTACGAGGCTACGAACCTTCTGATGACAAAGGTCGGAGATGGACTGCTATATATCG
Organism: Chthonomonadaceae bacterium; assembly: GCA_016788345.1. GTDB lineage: Bacteria > Armatimonadota > Fimbriimonadia > Fimbriimonadales > Fimbriimonadaceae > JAEURO01. Next base: position 4,263 of record JAEURO010000093.1, on the reverse strand, counting down.
CCATAACGAACCTACTTTGCCTCACGAGCTGCTTTGCGGGTAGGCTGTTGGCGCTAGCGTTCCTTAAGGGCTAATAAAGACTTTTTAGTCGGTCAAGTATTCGCTGCTTGACGTCGGGCCATTCAGCCCTAATGATTGAAAAGTAGGCTGTGTCACGGACAAAACCGTCTGGCATTACGAACGATTGCCGGAGTAGGCCCTCAAAACTCGCTCCTAGTTTGAGAATGGCTGCCCTGCTTTGCAGATTTCTAGAATCTGTTTTTAGTTGGACACGGTTACAGCCTAGAGTCTCGAAGGCATGCGAGAGCATAAGCAACTTTGATGTCGGGTTGACCCAGGTCTGACGTCGGTTTTCTGCGATCCAGGTGTAGCCAATCTCTAACTTACGATTCGCCTCGCTTGCATCAAACATGCACGAACACCCGACTACCTCTTTTGACTCGAGGTCGATCATTGCATACGTGACTTGAGGATCGGCTGTCCTCGTCATGATCCACTCATAAAAGCCCTGCCCGTCGAATCTCTTCGGATAAGACGTGTAAAAACTGAACGTGTCGAGCGTCGCAGTCATGGCCAAGCCGTCCTGGTTTGCAGGCGACACTGGCGTCAGAAGGAGTCGGTGGTCTTGCAGGTCGATTGGAGTTAACCAGGGCACACGTGAAAGGCTACCCGCAGGGCCGGGCCCGCCATAATCATGACTAGGTGTCTAGGGTCATTGTCATCGGAGGTGGGGCTGCGGGGCTCATTGCCAGTTGGAGGGCCGCTTCTCTGGGAGCCGAAGTCACGCTCCTCGAAAAGACAAGCCGGCTTGGTACAAAAATACTCATCTCTGGTGGTGGCAAATGCAATATCACCCATGCTGGCGAAACAGAAGAAGTCTTAGCCGCGTTTCGGCCCAATGAACGGAAGTTTCTGCGCCCTTCTTTCTATGCTTTTGGAAGCCAAGATGTGCTCAAGCTAGTCCAGCACAATGGGCTGAAGGTTTACACGAGGCCAGATGGCAGGGTCTTTCCTGTTGACGGCACGGCACGAGATGTCGTCGACTCCCTGGTTTCGCATGTGAGACGAAGCAGAGTCCGAATCCGCCTCGATTCTCCCGTCCTTGGCATCGAGAAGACTGAACCTGGGAAAATCAGTGTCAAGACTGCCCAAGAGTCTTTTCAGGGAAAGGTCATCGTTGCTGTCGGCGGGTCTAGTTATCCGAAAACCGGATCAACTGGAGATGGTTGGGAATGGGCCAAACGGGCTGGCCATACTATCGTTCCTGTTCGAGCCGCCCTTGCCCCCATGGATGTGACGGGAGCGTCCACAAATGCAGACTGGAGGCCCGGAGTTGCGCTTCGAGATGTCACTTTGTCCGCGCGCCAAGGTAAAGTTTTTGCCTGCTGGAGGGGTGACCTGCTGTTCTCCCATCATGGAGTGTCCGGGCCCTGTGCTCTCGGAGTCAGTCGAGACGTTGACGAGCGGCTGGGCGACAAGGTCGGTTTGGAAGTCGACTTGGAACCAGACTTGACGCAGAGTTCGGTGGCTCAGTCAATAATGTCATGGGCAAGAAAGAATCCAAGGAAGCATGTCATTAGCCTAACGATCGAAAGGCTTCCAAATAGTCTGGGTGCCTTGTTTGCTAGCTCTCTTGGGCAGGACAGGCACCGCCTCGGGCAAGAGCTTTCCGAAAAGACCTGTTTTCGACTTGCCGAACGAGTTAAGAGTTGGCAAATCGGTAGCGTCGCCCATGTACCACTCGAAAAAGGAGAGGTCGTAGCAGGAGGAGTATCGTTGGAAGAAGTTGACTACCAAACGATGGAGTCTCATCTCACGGACGGCCTGTATTTTTGCGGGGAAGTTCTCGACATAGCCGGCCCTGTTGGGGGCTATAACCTTCAAGCGGCGTTCTCGACCGGTTTTGTCGCGGGAACGTCCGCTGCTAATCCGAGCCCAAAAAGTTGATGCGAATACTCGTAATTCCGCAGAGACGAGGCCCATCCGGGCCACCGACGATTCAACTGTTGACTTCCACGGAGTGTGGACTTGGAAACCGAACTGGTTGACCGAACCACCGAAGGAAGTCTCAAGAGGGCACGGATGGCTCGAAGGCAATTGAAAGTGGTAAAGCTCATAGAACCGGACATGTGTCTGGAATGTCGGTTTGCACAGATGGCCTCTGTGGAGCTCAAGGACGGAACAATTCAACGTATGATCCATTGCCGCAGGCTTGACTGCGACAACTGGGACTACAGCACAGCCGAAACAGCCAAGGGTGTCCGAGTCGATGATGACGCGGCCTAGATCTCAGCGGCTGTCCTGCAACCTCGCACTGTCGATCCTTAGTTCCTGTCCGCTCGGAACTCCTTGAACGTAGACTTGGACATAGCAAACCCCCGTGACATCAATAAATCTAGAGATATCGGGCACATTCACTGTCGTAACTTGAGGCGAAGTCGAAACCGGCCTTTGCGCAATTGTCACCCAGTTTCCATAAGGGTACGACGCGGACTGCCAATCGTACAGCTGGACATACTCTGTGCCGCCTGCCATGGAGTACGAAGATTTGACCCTTAACTGAGTGTTGATGTTATTGACGACCTGTCTAAAGGTTCCGTGAACAATGATATCCCCGTTCCCGTCGGGCACACCATTGACTGTCGAGTTGTCGTCCATTAGAGCTTCGAAGAATCCCCCATAGACGGCTGAGGTCGGTGAGCTGACCTCATTCAAGGGGCGGCAACTGCGTGGAACTATGGGGTTTTGCACAGTTTGAACCAAGTTTGTGCCGTCCCAAAGTGTCACTGCACCTGCTTGGCGGTAGGTGTGCTTGTAGTCGATATAGTCGCGTCCAATAGCCAACACAGGTGCGACAGTCTGTCCAATTTTGACAACCGGGTTAGCCATCCCTAGGAACCCTCGTCCAAAGATTCGAGATGTCACAAACTTGCCCGGATCGATTGCGTTGGTCGCCAGGCTCTGGCCAAGCACACTCACATATCGGACTAACACGCTCTTTTGCGGTTCTGGGACGGTCATAGCTGCATTAAGGGCCGCCTGGACATTGATCAGCCCGTAGTTCGAGAAAACTCCAAATGGAGGCTGATCCAGAGTGGTGGCCGTGTCTTCTAGGGCAACTCGTATCTGCTGCGCCGAGGCGAGTGGAACTGCTCCTCGGATTAGCGCCGCGGCTCCTGCTACGTGTGGGCAGGCTCCGCTTGTTCCGCCAAACCCACGGTAAGTGCCGTCGGCAGATGTCGTGACGAGGTCCTGCCCGGGTGCGGCAACGTCGACCCATCCCCCGTAATTTGAGAACCAAGACCTCTGGTTTGCGCCATCGGTGGCAGCGACACTCATGACGTTGTCATATGCCGCAGGATAATAGGGGATCACGCTCGAACTGTTTCCAGCAGCGGCGATCGGAAGCACATCATGGGCAACCGCAAAATCCATCGCGTCCTTTTCTGCTGGACTGACCCGGTCGCTAAAATAGCTCATGGAATAGACCTTCGCTCCGTGTTCTGCCCCATAAATATAGGCTGGAACCAGATAACTGTCATAAAGGTATCCACTGTCGTTACAAGCTTTGAGGGCCATGATTTGTAACCTCGGGCACACGCCTGTGACTCCAAGGTTGTTGTCCTGGGTGGCTCCAAGTATCCCTGCACAACCAGTTCCATGACCAAGCGTGTCCACAAGGCTGCTGGTGTTGTAAGCGAAGTCAAACCCGTGAACATCGTCGACGTAACCGTTGTTGTCATCATCTAGGTTGTTTCCGGGGACTTCACCACTGTTGGTCCACAGTTGTGAGGCAATGTCTTCGTGGTCGACCCTGAGTCCAGTGTCTATCAATGCCACGATAGTAGAGGACTGACCTTTGCTCACGTCCCATGCCAAGTCAGCTTTGATTGTCCTCATGTGCCATTGAGTGCTCCAAAAAGGGTCGTTCGGCGTATAGGCGAGACTGGCAGCTCGGTCAAGCTCGACCCGTCGAACTTGAGGAAGCCTGGCGAGCTGGGCCCTCACTTGGAGTAACTGAAGTGCGGGCACTTCAACCGTCGACCAGCCAATTTGAGGAAAGTGGGCAATAACCCGTCCTCCAAGCAATTCTACGCGAGCGTCAATTGGCCCATCGCTCTTGATCAGCAGTCGCTGAGGATGACACAGCGTGCCCTGAATCGAAACAGGGGACTGCAAATCTACACTTAGGGCTAAATGAACCAACGTCATGGTCAAAATTTTAGCCGGTTTATGTGCCCACGAAGCACTAGCTGGAAACAA
>JAEURO010000092.1 GCA_016788345.1 Chthonomonadaceae bacterium | reverse complement strand
ATTTGTTTCATTTCACTCATCACAAGTCGTCGAGATAAGAAGTCCCAAGACCATCAAGGAATATGCGGCCGTAGCCATTACTGCGATTCCTCCGATTCCTTTGTTCGCCTTGTGGCTCATCCCCTCGGCACTTGTTCCCAGGATTCCAGCGTAAACTGCTAGGTGTGCGAGAAACTTAACAGCCCGCTCAGAAGAGAATGAGGTTTCGCCAATTGCTTCGGAGAAATGGAATGCCGCTAGACCAAGCAAACCGACCTTTACCACTTTCTCCAAACGAGATGCAGCTACCCCTGCCCAACCATCCGCGACGCAAAGGAGAGCTGCTGTGGAAAAGAAGAGCATCGCAAAAAACATTTCTCCGTTGAAGTAGTCCGACTTCCCGGTAATCTTCCACTTACCGGTAAAGTCCAAGTAATTTACGGGATTGTTGGAGCAATAAGCAAACCAATTACTGCCATCCATTGCCGGATCCTCGCTGACAAACCGACCCGTAGAAGGCTCGTAATACCGAGCCCGCATGTAGGCCAGCGAAGACTCGTCGTCCAGCCTATGCCCTATCGAAGCGCAGTAGCCCTGTTGCGGATAGTTGCTACCAGTCTTAATAGCACCCCAAGCGTCGTAGGTTCGTTCGTTTCCGAGCTGGAACTCGTTCGGGTGGTTGACAGTGTCGGGGTGGCGGTTGACCGAACCCACATTGTTGCCATGCGTGTCATAAAGAGGAAAACCCACAGAAGTGACATCGCCCACTGCGTCGTAATGCTGCTGCCAGTCTATGCCCCGCTCCCCCAGGCCGTACTCGTCAGTGTCGTCGAATATGTGTTTCGTTTAGTACGTCCCCTCATAGTCAAGAGCCAGGACGTCGACCCTCTTGAAGATTCTTACGCGAAATCCACCGTAAGCCCAGGGCGCTAGCAGCAAACACTATGGCGACGAGCCACTGAACACTCCAGAAGGCCCAAGGAACTACAATAAGCATCACAACAGCTATTCTTGAAGTACTACGTTCGGACTTCTCGGTGGGAACGCGATTATGACTCAGTAACTGAATGAGTTGCCATAAGTACGCAATTGTGCAAAGCCATTTGATGATGTCGTGTAAATGCACTTCCTAGCCCTCCTCCAGAGTTAAAGAAGCTATTTCAACCATAACTAAACAACTATAGGCGAACACTGCCCATACTGCCGGAGAAGCATTGGATTTACTCCCTACTGCAACTCCGATGGCACTAGTCTTCACAAATTTATCTAACATGACACCAATGGCTGCAACCGCAAAACTCGTGTGCCAATTAGAGGTACACGCGGCGGCATAGGCTAGTGTCAAGAAAAGAAGACCTTTGGAGATCAAATCCGCAGAAACCATAATTTCAACGGGATCAGCCGGGTTTGCTACGTATAGCCCATACATTCCTTCTGCAAGGCATGCGACTCCGAGACCCGCGAAGAAAGTTGTCAGAAGGCGTTGTAAGTTGCGATCTAGCGTAGCGTACTTTCCATTGAAGTCCGAATTGTCTATGGGATTGCTTCCGCAATAAGTAAACCAGTTCCCACCGTCCCTTCCAGGATCCTGGCTAACAAACCGTCCCGTGCTTGGCTCGTAATAACGAGCCCGCATGTAGACCAGCCCAGACTCGTCGTCTTGCCTATGCCCTAACGAAGCGCAGTAACCCTGTTGTGGATAGTTTGCGCCAGACCGAATGGCCCCCCAAGCGTCGTAAGTCCGCTCATTGCTAACTGTAAAGTCGTTAGAGCCAGTACGAGACAAAGAAGCCACGTTGTTCCCATGCGTGTCATAAAGAGGAAAACCGACAGAAGTCACATCAGCAACTGCGTCGTAGTGCTGCTGCCAGTCGATGCCTCTTGCCCCGAGGCCATACCAGTCTTTGTCGACCTTCGTCACCCCAGAGACCAGCCTCGTAAAGTCTTCCGCCACAGGCATTTGTCCATCGTAATAGTACCGCGTCGTGGGCTTGTTCGTGCCCCCGATCACGTCATAATAACCCGAAACATTGCCCTGGTCGTCGAGCTGCGCGTCCATCACGATCCCGTCCACCTTCGTCACCCGCATCCCGCCCGGCAAGTATTCATACTTGGACCCCACCGTCGAGCCGCCATAAGTGCTCCCCCGGCACGCCGACATCTGCCCCAGGTCGTTCCAGTCCGTCTTGCGGACCGCGGCCTGGTTCGCGTAGTCGCGGTACCACCGGAAACCGAGCAGCCCGACCCCACTGTTGTAGCTGAAAGTGTGCGACAAGAACGATCCGCCTGTGTTCTTCTCCACGCTCGCCGTCATCCGGTTCAGGTTGTCATAGACGAACCCCGTGTTGCCGTTGTAGCTCTTCCGGTTGCCAGCCGGGTCGTACGTCCAGGTGTCCGCCGATCCGTTATAGTTTGCGCTTGTCAGGTAGTCGTAATCGCTGTCGTAGCCATAGCTCTGCGCCTTGGCAGTGTCCTCGGTCCAGCCTGTGCCGTTGCCGTTGAAGGTCTTGGTCTGGCTCTTGAGCGCGAGTTGGCTGGCATAGACCGCCTCGTAGCCTCGAAGGTTGGTCACGGTGTAGCTCGTGCCGTTCGTGTCCAGCACGTTCTTGGCGTAGCCGATACTGAGCGTCCGCCCCCCGGCGTCGTAAGAGTAATCCGCCTGCACGAAGCTCGCCCAAGGGTCGGCGTCGGCCACCGTCTTGCCACTCTGCGGGGTCGGCGCGAACCGCGCCCAAAGCATCCGCCCCGCCACGTCGAACGAATAGCGGAACCGGTCGTTGGTCAGGTTCCACGTGTTGTTCCCCCCGTCCGAGTGCCGTTGCATCACCGTGAACACCCGCTTCGGCGAGTCCGCAGTGCCCAAGGTCACATAGTCGGAATACTCCCACTTGACCTTGTTGAAAGGCGTCGTGTGCACCGCCGTCGCCCGGTCGCCTGTCGAGTTGTAGGTGTAATCCATCGTCCCGTCCACGTTGATCGCACTCGGCCCCGTCCGCGTCTGCTTGGCTTGCTTCACTTGCCCGATCCCCCCGCCCGTGTTCGACTCGTATTGGTACACGAGCCGTGTGCCACTGACTTTGTCATCGGTCTGCGTCAACTGCCCGTTTGTGACCCCGCTGGTGCCATAGATGTTCTCGACCAAGCTCACGTTCGGGGTCACGCTCGTCTTCTTGACCTCCTTCACTAGGTTGCTGTCGTCGTAAACGGTGGTGAACTGCCTTCCCGCGCCGTCGGTGGTCTTGCTCGCCTTGCCGCTCCAGTGCCACTCGTTGGTCGTGGTCGTGCGGTTGAGCCGGCCGGAACCCGCATCTTCCACCACTTGGCTGGCCGCTCCGTAGCCCGCCGTTGCCGAACCGTCGGCGGTGTCGTTATAGGTGGTCGTCGTGTCCACCCAGTCAGAGGCGTTGGTGCCGTTCCAGTTCGCCCCCCGCTTGCTGACCTTGGTCACACGGCCCGTGCCATAGTCATACTGGAACTGGGCCATGGGCAGGCCCGAACTCCCGATCGAGACGTTCTTTCGCCAAGGGTGCGTGGCGTCCTCGACGACGGTGATGGCCCCATACTTGTTGTCATAGACCGCCTTGGTCATCCCCTTGGCCGCAGATGAGGACGTGTCGTCGTCGGCATAATAATCTGTGTAGCTGTACCGCCAAGAGGTCGTGGAACCAGGATCCTTGTCGGTGCGGACAGCCTTCTGCTGGTAATACTTGTTCCGGCCGTGGTAGGCGTATTCGGTCAGGAACGTCCGGCTGGCCGTCGTGCTGTTGCCCTCAAATTCTTCCACCTTTTGGCTGAGCGGCTTGCCCATGCCGTTGGTCGTGGTCGAGGACTTGGTGCTTGAAGTGATTGTTCCGATTGCCGGGGATATCTGCGACGTCTCAGTGAGCACCCGCATCGTCTCTGGTTCGATTGTCTTTTCGTTGGTGGTGCTGCTGATGAGGACGCTGGAGCCTACTGCCGAAGTCGCGTAGGACATGAGTCCAGAGTGTGGTGCGAAGATATGGTCGTTTCCGGTCGCGCCACCGACGGCCACAGAGGAGACAAACTGATAGGCGGTCGTCTGGATGAGCGATCCGCCGTCTTGCTCCATCACGATTGAATTGGCGAGGTGCGGGTCGGTCGGGACACTGAAAGTCGGTCCTTGCCCAGTCGGGAAGGGGAGCCACCTTCGCCAGAAGTAGGACTTGACTCCATTGGGTGCCGTTAAGTTGGTGACGCCGACTAGGTGCTTGACACCTTCGTTGTCGTTGAAAAGCCCATCGTCCATCACCGCATATTTGATCTGGCTGGTCAGGCCACGCATGTCTGTGACACTGGTCAGAAAGGCGCGGTCGGTGTTCGTGCTCCCATCCATGTTATAGGCGTTGCCATAGCCAAACGTCGTTGTCTTGGACGTGCCACTGGCCGTCGGCGAGTTAACTGAAGTCAATTGACCGTTCGAGTCGTATCCATACGAGGTGACCGACTGCGTGACCACACTCGTGCCGCTGGTAGGCCTAAAGCCAACGCTGGCGACCCGCGTATGTCCGTCCACGGGTGTCGTCCAAGTGACGGCGATCGTTCGCCCCCCAGGCATGTCCACACTGGTCACGACCTTGACGCTTGTCATTCCGTTCGCCATCAGGAACAAGTTCTGGTCGCTAGAGCTGTAGTTATACTTGGTCTGCTGGCCGTGCCGGTCGGTGACGGTGTCTATTCCCCACACGTCACTAGGTTCGGCTGTCGCATACTGGTTGTACCAAGTTTTGGCACCTCCACCGGTGTATGTGCCGGTCTTGATGTACTTGTACACAGAGCCTTCTGGTGTGTAGGTTGAGATTGACACCATAGAGCGCACCCCATTGATGTACTGGTACACAGGTTCATGCCGATTGAGATCCCATGCTGGTCCGGTGAGGATTCCATCCGCGTCCCGCTGAAGTGTTTCCGTCTGCCCGCCTGCATCGGTCGCGACCACCGCTTCGACCGGGCCAGTCTTGACATTGGGGTCGATCTCTGTGCTCGGCCTTTCGCGGTACTGAGTGGGCGTGACGTGGCTCTGGCCCGACTCTGACTTTAAGAAGCCTCCGGCACTTGTCCGAAGGTCGAGGCTCCAACTCCACCCGACACCGAACGGCCCTTCGTCAATATTGTTCGATGAATAGGTCCGGACTATACTGACGGGAATGCCGTATCCACCTTCAAACGAAAGGTCGGTGGCAGACAGGGAAAAGTTGCCCGTCCGCATATTGACACCCTTGAATTGGGGATCATAGGGCAGGTTTCCAGCATAATAGGGGTTGCCAGGGGCGATGCGGCCCTTGATTCTCTGCATCTCATTTGGGCTCAGCGTTCGAGATTCTGCCATCTTCGGCCTCTTGGCCGCTTCGGCCCTTGCGTTGGCGATGCCGTCTGCTAGAGCTTGGACCGGTACATACCAGCTGATAAGTCCAAACACGACCAGTGTACTGAGCGGTCGGGTGATTCGAGTGTCTCGGAACAGTTTCATGTCTAACCTAGCATCATTTTTGGGATTGGGCCACGAGCAGCGTGGCAGAAAATGTGGCGTCGTCTACCGGCGGCAAAGCGATTTGTCGTTCCCCGCCGGTCATGGGGTCGAAGACCTTGACGGACGTCGTTGAAACGGAGAGTATAAGAGTAAAGTGGTCGGATTGAGCCCAGATGGCGGGCTGGTTGAGGGCGGCAAAATCGCGTCGGTTGAGTAGTTTGCCCTCGGTTGTTATTCCGTGCTTGAGTAAGGCCGCTTGTAGATCTGCAAAACTAGTACCGTTCTCGTCAGTTTTGCATTCAGTCTGGGCCTCTTTTAGACTTGGGGCACGCTTTCCAGACCGCTTAAGGAGTTCACACATGACCTTCGGACCACAGAGAGCCACGTCAATCTTGGCCTGCTTCTGCCTTTTGATCGCACCTTCATCAAACATCCTATCGTAGGTTTCGGTCTGTTCAGGGTTGAGGAGCACTAACCGCTGTCGGACGGCCTTGTTGAGTGGGCTCAGGGGTCGATCCGTCATGAACCGGACGTAGGCTTCTACCGCTTCCTGCTTTTTGCCTTGGGCTTGCAGGCAGACTGCGGCCTGATAGGCAGCTTGATCGTCGAGCCTTCCAAAGTCGGGGTCTTTTTCACCTGTGCCCTTGTACTGGACGTCGGCGATCCTGAAGGTTTTCTCGGCGCTGGCGAAATCTTTCCGGCGTGCCGCCAGATGACCCAAGCTCATTCTGGCCCTCGCCACCGAGTCTTGGACTTGTGGGCTGGGGTTGCTGGAATTGTAACTAATGAGCTCTTTGAGCCTCTTTTCAGCTTCAGCTGTGCGACCCCTGTTGGACAAGGCATAGGCGTCTGACCTCTCCGTCTCGATCTTACTTGGCAAGTCTCTGTAATTCACGGAATTGGACTTTAATAAGCCCAGAAACGCAACTGTTCCTACAGTAAGAGTGGCCAATATGGTGCTGAGAGGGGCGACATTTAGGCGACTCATCACCACTCTCCAGGCACATGAAGTGTCCAAAGTCGGGGTGCTGAGTCGTTGTCTGGAAAAGTGTTCCCAGACGACGATTCGAATTCACTAGAAGCAAAGTAACGCCAGACTGCGGCTCCGTAACCTGAGTAGCTCGATTCGTTTGGCATTCCGATTGTAAATCCGTACTCTGGAATAACTTTCCATTTAGTGGATGGAGTCTCATTTCCTCGCTGAGACCAACAAGCTTGGAAGTTAATGTATTCCCCGCCAGAGTCCGATGCAAGGGGGTCTTCGCCTGAAAGTAGCCAGGGCCCCGATATTCCTTGGTTTGCTGACCTAGAAGACATAACGTCGGTTACAGGATTCAGCAAGCTACTCAGGGGGTCTGAAATCGTTCGGTGATACCAGGTGGCTTGCATTTCTGTTTCCACTGGAGCCGAGTCTGCCGTTGGTATGTACAAAGCAAGTGGTGGACTGTCCGCAAAAACGCCCTGACCGTTTCCATGAAGGCTGTTGGTCTGTCCGCTTTGACCGGAAATCACTGCTTTTCCTTTGTCGAAGAGCGTCACGGACATTCCAAGAAGCTGACTTGTCGTTCCAAAGTCGCCTGTTGTGGGCCAGAGGTTCACGCGGGCCATCCCGCTCCGATCCTTTGTTAAAGCGTAGGGCATGTAACCCACGAAAAGGCCGCCCTTATACTTATAGTCCCCAAAGTTTGGATTGGGAGAGTCGTCATTGGCATCAAACTCAACCAAGCCACTGTCATTTGCTTTTCCCCAAGCGACTCTGGAGTCAATGGCTCCATCACTTAATAATTTGTGCTTGGCAATGGTGAAAATAGGGCCGGTCGCCGTCGTTTGGTCGTAGTCGTCCCATGCTGACCCAGTCCATTTGTGCCAGTAGCGACGGTACGACGTGTACACGTTGACTGTTTCGCCATCAGCATAGTCGTCCAGGCAGATGTAAAAGTATCCTGTCATCTCCTGGCCCGACCCAACTGTGCCAACAGGCACTCCGTTTGGGCCACCCGAGTAGACCGGACCAAACGACGTCACTGATGTCGGTACACCGCAGGGGCTTGTGATGGCGACACCCGTCACTTCATTGTCAAACCCTCCTCCCCCGAGATCGTTCAAATTCTGGGGAATTTTTACCCAGACTTGTAGCGCATGCTTGTTTTCTTGAGCACCAGAAAGTGAGGTGCCAGAAAATTTTTTCAGGGTTACAGATCTGACCTCTCGGACACCAATGACAGAGACTGTTGGCGCGAGATGCGGCCACGTAGAACTTTCTGAATAGACCGGCCGTAAGGGCAAAAGCGTTAGAGCCGCAATAGTTGCTATCATTCTGATTGCTCCTCAATAGGTTCGACAGTACTGGAACTTCCAGCTCAACCAAGAATGTACCACCCTGGTCAGCAATTCTGATCACATTCTCAAGATAATTCTCAATATTTAATGCTCTCTTATTGTCTTCGTGCGTGGGCTCGGATTTGAAGCAAGAGTGCTAGGAGAAAACGGCTGCAGCCTCAATGACACCTCACGGAACTAGCCATCCAAGGATTCTGTTTGAGGACATGAGTGACCATGGATGCGACGGGTGGCCAGACTAAAGGGTGACCTTGTGAGGGAGGGTGGCATGGATGAGACGGTGCGTGGCCCCTACGGTCAAAACTAGTTGGGCCACCGTCTCACCCATGTCGCGGTGCGACCTTCAATTCTTGGCACGGTCGACCTGAAAGTCGCATTTGTCACCTCGATACCAGCACGCGCTCGACCACTCGTAGTCGCAAGGGTGCGGGCATAGCCCGGCAACCACTGGGTTGTTGTGGATGTAAGCGATGCTCTTCTGACAGGCAGCGGTAGAGTGGATGTTACGGTCGTAGCCACCGCCCGTCTGCCACAATCGAGTCCGCTGCGGCACGCCTGCGGCCGAAAGCGAGAGTCTACCAAGTATGGCGTCGTCCCGCTGCCGGAGCAAATGGACGGCCTCACGCGCCACGGCCCCCTTGAGCGACTTGCGGAACTGGACGACGTCGTACTTTTCTAGTGTTGGCCACACCAGGAGGTGCACGTGGTCTGGCATCACGACGTACGCCCAGACCTCGTAGGCATGGGCTTTGCGGGAGGCATCGAGCTTGGCCAAGAAGAGACGGCAAAACGCATCCTCCTCAAAGATTCTCGTGCGACGGTAAGTCGAGAAAGTCAGTTCGTGCGCGTGCCCGGGGTCGTTGAACGTCCTTCTCTTTTGCATGCTTGGCAAATTACCTGTCCTGCGGACGTGGATGAGACGATCGCCAGAGTTTTGCCAATATCCACCGTTAAGGGATCGTCTCAACCATGCCACCCGCCCGCAACCGCAACCCGCAGAAAGGCGGATACCGGACAAAGTCTTTTGTGTCGTTTGTCCCGGGGACGCTCTCATTCGATGTGAACGTGCCACCAGGATTCTATGCGGCGGCCTACCGGTTTGTCAACACGACGACCGGGCAGGAAACAGCTCTCGTCCCCATCGGCGTGTCGCAGGTCACGTTTGCGGTTTCGTCTGGCACCACATCTGGGAAGAAAAAGGCGGCCTAACGTCCGCTGGAGCCCCCACCCCCAACCCCCTCCCCCGTGAACGGGAGAGGGGGCTTTTTGTCCCAACCCCCTCCCCCGTGAACTGGAGCGGGGGCTTTTTGTCCCAACCCCCGCCCCGCGAACTGGAGCGGGGGCTTTTTGTCCCAACCCCCTCCCCCGTGAACGGGAGAGGGGGCGGATCACTTTGTGACGAGGCGCATGATGAGGGCACCCAGCAGGCCGCTTCCCAGGGCAATTGCGACCATGGTCAGCACCTGCTTGCTCCGGTCTGCCAGTGGAGTTGGCGAAGACAACTTTAGGCGGATGTCCGACAGGTGGAAGGACATTTGGGTCATAAACCCGTCCGATACAGTCACTTTTTGGTTTTCGGCGTTATAGCTCACGACTTCGCACTTCCACCAACCCCAGTTGGGCCATGGGCAGTAGATTTTTTGGCCCGGCATGACCGCGAATGGCTTGAGGTCGCTCGCGGCCAGGTCTGCTTCTCCCCCATTGAGAAACCTGACCTTGGTTCCGTGCGTATCGGCGCTGACAATCTTTGCGACATAGAGGTTCCCATCGCTGGACGGAGCAAAAGCGAGGTCGCCCGGATTGAGGGGCTTTTCGGTCACACTGATCCGCTCACGCAACGCTTGCAATATGGCCTCCCTGTCGAGCCCAGCTTCAGCGGCAGCTTCGACGAGTCCTTCCACGTCTTCGCGGGCCTGGAGTTCGACCGCGTTTTGCTGCTGTATCTCTTCTGCTCGTGTGAGAAGTTGCCGAATTTGTTCCTGATCCATGGGGACGACTCAAACTATACGCTATGGCCTCGACCAAAGTTGAGCTCGACGCGATGGCAACTTGGCTGGCATCGGGCCGAAGTTCGTCTGGCCAGGTGACGGTGGTCTAGGGTAGAACCATCGACGATGGCGAAAAAGGTCGGCCCGTTTCTACAAAACTATGGAGTCCTTGCTGCGTTTGTTGCGCTTTTCGTCTTCAATTGTATCTGGCAGCCCGACCTCTTTCTCAAGCCAGAAAACCTGCGCAACCTGCTCAACCAGAACGCCGCTGTCGGGATGGTCGCCGTTGGAATGACCCTCGTTATCATTGGTGGCGGAATCGACCTGTCGGTCGGGAGCCTCATGGCGGCTTCGGCAGCGTTCGGGGTCAAAGCGATGAACGACGCAATAACGGGCGGAAAGCCAGAAGGAGTCGCAGTTGCGATAGCCTGTGGAGTCTGCATCGCCGCGGCGACCCTGGGCGGATTGGTCAATGGGTTGCTGGTGGCCTATGGCCGGGTGACGCCATTTATCGCGACGCTCGCCGGACTCGTTGGATATCGCTCCCTTTCACTGACCTTGGCCGAAGGGGGTGAAATCCGATCGCTGAGCAACACAGTTTTCCCTGCCATTGGGCAAAGCGGGATCCCATTTCCACTCTTTCGCGACGCGCAAGGCAAACCCTTGGAGCTTTTTTATCCTATCATTGCGTTTCTCGCCGTGGGTTTGGCCGGCGGCCTCTTGCTGCGCAGATCCTGCCTGGGGCGGAACATCATCGCTGTCGGCGCGAACGAGCAGGCGGCCTATCTTGCAGGAGTCAACACGAACCGTGTGAAGATTTGGACATATGTCCTGCTTGGATTGTTCAGCGGCATCGCCACGCTTGGACTGGCGGGGAGGATGAATTCGCTTGGCAGCTCCGGCCATGGCCTGTACTATGAACTGGACGCAATCGCAGCTGTCGCAATTGGGGGCACGTCGATGGCG
>JAEURO010000091.1 GCA_016788345.1 Chthonomonadaceae bacterium | reverse complement strand
CCATCCTGATTCCAATCCTTTGAACCTTGTCTGTATAGCAAGGGCCAATTCCCCGCGAAGTCGTGCCGATCTTGTTGACACCACGGGCCTCCTCTTCGAGCTGGTCCAGGTACCTGTGGTATGGGAAAACGACATGGGCGCAAGGGCTGACTGCCAGCTTTGAATTTTTTCCGGTCGAACGGTCTATTTCGTCGAGCAGAGCCTTGGGGCAAATCGCCGTCCCGGCTCCCAGAACCGCCGTGATATGCGGATAGAGGATGCCCGCAGGCAAAAGGTGGAACTTGTGGACTTGCCCATCCACGATCACCGTGTGACCCGCGTTGTTGCCACCGCTATAGCGTACGACCATGTCAGCCGACGCACTGAGCACGTCAACGATCTTTCCCTTTGCTTCATCGCCCCATTGGGCCCCAATAATGACTTGAGTCGGCATTCGCTTCACCTTCCCGACGAAAAAGGCCGCCGGAACCTTCGCTCGAGGATCCGCCGGCCTGGTCGGGCCAAGTTGCCTTGTCTCGAAAGACGAGCATACCCACTCCTTCCCCAGGTGAACGCGACGATGGATTTTGGCGTCAAAAAAAATGACATTTGTTTTTGGCCCAAGTTTGGGCTAAGTTGCTCACAGGGATAAATATGTTGCGCTCTAGCCTGACATGGATTGGGTTGATAATGGCCTTCATCAAGTTCGTCAGAACAAGAGTCCTAGACGACTGATCAAGTTCTGTCACGTTTTTGCCAACAATCGGCAATAGGAACATAGTTATGGCAAAAATCAAGGCACCGATCAAGAGGTTTCTTTTGACCCATTCGCTGGCGCTTGCCGCCATCAAGTTGATCAAGTCCCGGTGCTTAGACGAGCTTTGAGCGGCCGCTAAACTTGGCCAAGAGATTCACGTCTAAGCAGTCATGCTGCCCCTCATCGCTGCGACCTACTCCTTTTGCCTTCCTGCCGTAGAAACTTTGACTTACAACGTCGAGGGTGTCACCAGGCGGGCCGACGTGTTCGCCCCATCACAATCTTCGTCCCATCCCCCGCTCGTGTTCGGGTTCCATGGCCATGGCGGCAACTCCCGCAATGCGGCAAGGTCGTTCCAAATGCACAAAGAATGGCCCGAGGCTGTCGTCGTCTATATGCAAGGTTTGCCAACCGCAGTCCAACGGACAGATCCGGAGGGCAAGCGGGCAGGATGGCAGATTGCAGCCGGACAGAACGGTGACAGGGACCTGAAGTTTTTTGATGCGGTCTACACCGACGTCACAATGAGATTTGGAGTCGACCTGGACCGGGTCTATGCAATGGGCCATTCGAATGGCGGTCGTTTCACTTATCTGTTGATGCAGCTACGAGGGTCGCGATTTGCAGCTTTCGCCCCCAGCGGGTCACCATCGCCAGTAATCGGGATGTCCATCAAACCAGTTTTTCATATTGCAGGGGAGAAGGATCCGCTCGTAAATTTTTCAGGTCAGAGCCAGACGCTAGACTTGATTAAGAAACGCAACGGGTGCGACAGAGGCATAAAGACAGGCAAGTACACAACTCTCTACAAAGGTAAGGACGGTAACGACGTCGTGGCCTATTTTCATCCCGGTGGCCACGAATACCCCAGAAGCGACGCTCCTGCCTTGATCGTCGACTTTTTCAAGTCGCACACCCGCGATTAGAACGGTTCATCATCCTCAATGTATGCGCCTTCCGGCATAACTGTCGAGGAGCCACCACCGAACATTTGCTCCACGTGGTAGGCATCGACCAAGACCTCTCGGGGTCGAGGGCCGTCGCGCGGGCCGACTATCCCGCGAGACTCCATGACATCGAGTAAACGGGACGCCCTCTGGAATCCGATCGAAAACTTTCGCTGAAGCATTGAGGTGGAGGCTTCGCCTCGCCCGACAACGAACCGGATCGCGTCTTCCCAGTGCGAATCGGACTCTTCCTCTTCGCGCATCTCGCTCTCCCTTTCTTCAATGGCGATTTGAACCGGATTCAGAACGTAGACAGGTTTCTCTTGCGACCGCCAAAAGTCGCAAACCTTCTCTATCTCCTGTTCGCTGACGTAGCACCCTTGTATACGAGTCGGCTTGTTTTGATCGATAGGAAGGAACAACATGTCGCCGCGACCGATCAGTTTGTCTGCGCCCGCCTGGTCGAGGATCGTCCGCGAGTCAATGTGCGACGATACGGCAAAGGCGATCCGAGACGGTATGTTGTTCTTTACAGTACCGGTGATGACGTCGACACTGGGGCGCTGGGTCGCCAACACCAAATGGATCCCGGCCGCGCGGGCCAATTGGGCCAGGCGCATGATCGAGGTTTCGACTTCGGCCTGGGCTTGGACCATGAGGTCGGCCATCTCATCGAGCACGACAACGATGTAAGGGTACTTGTCCGCAAAGTTGACTTTCGCATTCCAACCGTCGATATTTCGGACCCCAGCGTCCGAAAATGCCTCGATGCGTCTCTCCATTTCTCGGACGACAGCCCGAAGCACTCCAGCTGCCTCCTTCACGTCTTTGACCACAGGGCACATGAGGTGCGGCAACCCCTCAAACAAAGCAAGCTCCACGCGCTTGGGGTCGATCATGACGAGTCGGACATCCTTTGGTGAATGGCGCATGACCAGGCTCATGATGATCGTGCTGAGACAGATCGACTTACCGCTGTTTGTCGCACCAGCGACAAGTAGGTGGGGCATCTTAGTCAGATCGGTGTATTTGGGCGTGCCACTGACGTCTTTCCCAAGTGCCACGCCAAGCTTGAGATCCACCGAATGGAACTCTAGGCTCTCACACATTTCCCTCAAAGTCACCATTGTCCTTTGCGCATTGGGAACCTCCACGCCGATCGCGTTCTTCCCGGGAATTGGGGCCTCGACCCGGACATGGGAAGCCGCAAGGCTCATAGCAATGTTGTCGCCAAGCGCTGTGATCCGGTTGACGCGTATGCCTGGACCTAGCTGCAGTTCGTACCGAGTGATTGTCGGCCCGTGCGCAATCTCGACCACGTTAGCATCGATTCCAAACTGCTCGAGCGTGGTTTCCAGCGTCGCAATGTTCCGCTCCATCTCTTCTTTGCTCCGCTTCCCTTTTTGTTGGGGTTCAGCTAAGAGACTCAGCGGGGGCAACTCATAGCCTTCACTGTGGGTCTGAGTTTCAAGTTTTACAATTGGGACTTCGTGTTGCTTGATAAATGGCTTAAAGTCTGGCTTCTTCGGCTTGGCTTCCGGACTGTCTTCCGGCAAGTTGACGACAGCCTTAAGTGGCTTTGCCTTGGCATCTACCACCGATTTTGGCTTAGACTCGGTCAGCTGTTGCCTTCGAGTTGATATGAGCGCAGCAAAAGTGTGAAAAGGCGAGTCGAGGCAGAGAACCAGCCCTACCAGGCTTGTTGCAATGAAGCCAATGACCAAGAAGTTTCCAAGCAAAGAATGAAACAACCAGGCCACCATGGCTCCCAGATATCCGCCACTCGCCACAACGACTTCCGGGTCAAACCAATCGCCGGCGCGGTCGCGGGCAAAGAAACCTACCAAACCCAAAAAGACCATCACTGCGCCTAGGGACACTTTGGACAGCTTGACCTTCGATCGACCGATGAGGAGTGACACGCCTGCAAACCCAATGACGACTGGGACTGCCCACGCAGCCTGGCCTACCAGAGTACGAAAGACTCCGGCGAGGCCGTCTCCGACCAAACCCCCGTTTCCCATGGAAAGGGCAAAAACGGTGACCAGCGCGATCGCGATGAGCACGATGGCGGCAGCATCGCTGTTTCGCTGCACCGACAAGGTCTCGGTGCGGGTTTTGACTTGGGCGCGGCGGCTAGGTGTCGGCATCCTGCGTTCCAACCAGGTTCAACCTGGTCTCATTAATTACGGACGACCATCCTTGGTCGTTTGAACTTAGGCCCATGTTACTTGATTTCGCCAGCAGAGGGCCAAGGACGCTCCGTCCGCACATCGCAGGTTCGTCGGCTTGAACTTGAACGACAGGACAAGCTGATCCACTAATGTCGATAAACACAACCCATCATAAAGTGAGTCAACTAGCCGCGAATCCGCTGGCTCAAGGGTTCCGAGGCCGCCTTGGGAGTACCGTTGACGGTTATTGAGAAATTTTGGTAGAGAATGCGGGACGTGTTTCGAAAGGAGTTAAACCTACTGCCAAGTGCCGTTCAATTTGTCTCAGACTGAAATCCAAATTCGAGTGGCTGTGACTGATCGTGACCATTCGACGGGTCTCGAATCTCGAGTTCGCTAATACTGGTTTTCTTACCGACTCGAACGATTGTCTGTTTTGGGGCCTAACGCCGGCTAAAGTGTCTCCGGCTGATCAGAATTTTCGAATCGTTCGAAACTGAGACCAATTGGGATCGCTCTGGCACTCCATTTGAGGGCCAAACTGGGAGAGTTCCAACTGAAGTTCACTTATCAGTTTTGCCCCGTTCCTCGCATACAGGATCCAATCACGCTTGCCGTTCAACATGATGATTGCGGGTTGGTAGAAGTCGAGCTTCTCAGAGAGCACGTCAAGCCTTTTCTGGGCTTCGTCGAACACGTCCATTTCGGCCGACGACGGTAGTGGAGAAGAGGCATAGAACATCGAGAAGTAGACGAGGTCTGGGTGGCTCCTCTCGATCGGATGGTTCTTCGTCAGGACACGAGTACCAATCGTCTGACCTGAAGCGTCAAGAATGCGTGAAAGAGTCGTAGTCCTGCGCCAGGTTCCACCGCGTTTCCAAAAAGGTCGCATAAACTGATGAGTATGAAAGATAGTTGGCAGGTGGCTGAACGGAAGTCGGAACTAACGCATTTCGAGACCCGTGTTCTATCAAGTGGTGGAGATTCCTGGACGCGTTTTGGAACGGTTTTGAACCTGAGCCCAGAGACTAGCTGACCATGCTTGAACTCAGGGAGCATTTCGAGTATGGCGATTGCATCCAGATCATGGGTCGGCTCTCGAAATCGTCGTTATCGTCGACCCGCTGGTGTCCAGCCCGTGGCTGCGCGCGCCTCCCGCTGGTCCTCGATGAAGTCGTCCCACCCGAGTGCCCTGCCATTGAGGCGGCCCCAGTACAGCTCAGGCCCCCGGCCGTACACTCTAGTCGTGTCGGTTCGCATCTGCCATCGGTTCATGAGGCCAACGAAGTCCTGCTCAAGCTCCATCCTTCCTGTCCTAACCGGGTCGAAGTAGGAAACGAGGGCCACACCTGAACCAATTGGCATTGTGAGTAGTGAGTCCTCGCTGTACGGAATGAGCGGAAAGTAAGGCGGCCCTGTGTCAGGACGCAGGTCAGTAATGACAACCGGATCCTCTGAGATCACGAAGGTCGGGCCCTCCTTTGGCGCAGAGACCACCGTCCACCCGCGCCGTCGCATCAAGCGGTAGATGGGAAGCAGGCTCGAAAGCATCTGCGGATTCATGAAATCGCCCGTCCTAGTGAAAGCAACCTCGTTCCGCACGTTCTCTGTCGCTCTTTCGACATCAAGACCGTGGGCGGCAGCCACCATCCGCGACTTCTCTTCGACGTCGTCAAGAAAGGCCCACATCTGACGTCGCCTTGATGGCACTCTTTGTTTTTGCAGCGCGACCATCATTGCCACCATATCAAGGTCGGCCTCCTCCAGCGGTAAAGCGGGATCGCAGATGCGAGCAAGAGCTGGCCGAACGTCGCTCTCAAAACGCGACAGGAGCCGTTCGACTTCGTCGGATGGCTCGCCGTCTCGAAAGATCGTATAGAACTCGTCCGTGTGCGAGACCTGGCTCGGCCGGCGTTCCGTTCGCTTCAAGTAGTCGAGGTCAAATTCGTTGAGGATTCCCCGGTCGTCCGTGAATTCACGGAGCAAGAACTGGGGAATCGTGTGGTGCTTTTTGCTACGCTGATCCGACATCACTCGCGACAGTCCACTATTGAAAGGATCGACACCAGTCTACATTGCAGGGTAAAATGGACTTAGGGACCAGTTCCCTGGCCAATCCAGCTCATGAAGATCAACGGACGTGTTGGTGCGCACCGTCGAAGAATGAAGCGCGAAGACTTCAAATCCAGCTCCGAGTGGCTCGTCTATGACCGGCTGACCGCAATGGGGTTCAGGGTCGAATACGAGGAGGACTTCGGCGGCAAGCATCCAGACCTGTCCGTGTACGACTCGGGCGACAACCTCCGCGCCGTAATCGAAGTCGAGGATTTGACGTCATATCCAGTGCCCGAGGGCCCTCCGACCGGCTTCGCCCAAGCCATTCCAACGGTGGACGCTGTTCGAGAGAAGATAAATTGCTCCCAGAAGCAGCTCAGGCACGTGCCCGAAGGCATTCCCCGAATGCTTGTGCTGGGTTCATCGGGGTCGATGCACATGCCCGACGCCCATGAGATTCTTGACGCGATGTGGGGCAAGTCAGGCATGACTCTGAGCGTATACGACGACGGCTCAACCAGGTTCACACCTTCCCGCGACAGGTCCGGCAGAATGCGTCCTGGTTCCGGTGACCGCGCCCAGAACACGAGCTTCTCTGCAATTGCTCGACTCACAACAGTGAACCGCGACTCCGTTGTCTCGGGCTTGGAGCGCGAGATTCACGAACGTGGCCCGCACTACAAGACCGATTGGGACACCTACATTCGCGAACAGCAAGAACTGTTGGCAGAGTTGGACGTGAAGTACGGCGCAATGGGCTTGGACTTTGAATCCCACGAGGGTCGCTTGAAGATAGTTAGGAACCCCGACGCCAAGGTCGCCTGGCCGGACGACTTGGTCGGTGACTTAGATGACCTGTGGGAATGGGACGCGGGTTCACTGAAGCAGGTTCAGGATGGGCTGGGTCAGCACGGCGCATGGGACTCCATAACCCATGAGGAGTGGTTGAGAAGGCAGGACGAGCGGATTAGTGCCAAGGCCGAGGCGGGGGAGCTTGGCTGACCCCGCTCAAGAGCTGTTCGACCAGTTCGTCGAGAGAGGCTACGACCGCATTGTCGAGGCGCGAGAGACCAAGGAGTCCGAGGGACAGTTCTTGGACTTCAAAGGATTCTCAGACCCAAAGAGCATGAGGAAGGTGTTCGCCAAAGCCGCCAGTGCGTTCGCGAACTCGGAAGGCGGGGTCATCGTCTGGGGCGTCGACTCGCGACCGCCGAAGCCGGGCGAACCCGCCGAGTTCAACACCGAGGTACCAACCGACCAATTGGCTGAAGAGCTGATTAGGCTGAATGATGCGACCAATCAAATCCTCAGCTTCGTGCCCAAGGGTATTCGGAGCCATCCGATTCCGATTGAAGCGGGTTCAAGTCGGGGGTTTATCGCGACCTTGGTGCCCGACTCCGACATCAAGCCGCACATGAGTACGGTCGAGGACTGCTACTATTATCGCAGCGGGTCGAACACCTTCCCGATGCGGCATGGCATGGTCGAGGCACTTGTCTTGGCTCGACGAAGTCCGAAGTTTGTCCTTCATATGGGCAAGCCATGCTTGCTGACCGAGGGGCCGGGCAAGCTGGCTGTGTGGGCTGTGCCCGTCCACGCGGAGAACGTCGGTCGAGTGTCGGCGCGGAACGTGGACTGCTACGTCACCTCGCGCCCACAACTTAACAACTATCTGAACCTGGTCGGAGCCAGTCCACGGTACATCCAGTCAATCGAGGACGACGGCGGCCGAGTGTTCCCCGTCACCTTTGACCGAGAGTTTGCCTACCACCCGCAGACAAGGATTGGGCTAGTCCAGGTCAACCTGCCGTTCTTCAACCCGGATTTCGACACAGCGACCATCGTCCTCCGGGTGTTCGCGGACGATTACGCAGGGCGGTTTGTCATCGAGCTGACCAAGCCCGACTTCGTTGAACACGGCGTTATGACCATGACTCACGGCGACCAAAAGGTGCCCTTCAAACACTTCAGGACGCTTGAGCCGGAGGGGTAGCGGAATCCCTGTCAAGAGGGCCCCGGGCTCTGCCTGACGCGGCTTCTCAGTGCTTGTCAGTTACTGACACATTCCGTGCGGTCTGGTGCGGTTCAGTGCGGGAATTTGAACCTAAATTGGCTCTTTGCCGACGTACATTGGCGAAGTCTGGTGGAGGTAAGGGGATTCGAACCCCTGGCCTCTTCCATGCCATGGAAGCGCTCTCCCAGCTGAGCTATACCCCCACACAAGTGGTCTGCCTCATCGGCAGTCACCCCTATTCTACTCAATCGGTCAAATCCTACTCCGGGCTCAGGTCTGCGTCACCGGTCTAGGGATATTCGTAGGACTTGTGACGCCCTCGATACGAAGTGGGCTGTCAAATGCCCACGAATTCCCTCGGGCACTTCCTCGAAATAGTCCTTCTTGTTTTCTTCCGGCAGGATCAGTTCGATGACCCCAGCCCGATGGGCGGCAAGCACCTTCTCTTTCACCCCGCCGATCGGAAGCACTTGACCGGTGAGCGTGACTTCGCCTGTCATTGCGAGCCGCGGCTTGATGCGGACTCCAGTGAACCGCGAAGCCAGGGCAGTCAACATTGTGATGCCTGCACTTGGGCCGTCCTTTGGGGTCGAGCCTTCAGGAACGTGCACATGGACTTCGTGTTTGTCGAATTCCTCGTCTGAGATCTTTAAGTCCTTTGCGTTCGCCCTCAGATAGCTCATCGCCGCGCTCACCGACTCCTTCATCACGTCACCCAATTGCCCGGTGACGGTCAGCCCTTTACCAGGGTACTTGACCGCTTCGATGAAGAGCACGTCGCCTCCAACAGGCGTCCAAGCGAGACCAATTGCCATTCCAGGCACCAGCTTTCGTTCGGTCACGGGGTCGTGGAGATAACGTGGCGAACCAAGGGCCGTTTGGACAAACCGCTTGGTCACTTGGAACTTTGCCTTTCTTCCTTCAGCAAACAGCAAGGTGGCGCGCCGGATCACGGAGGCGATCTCTCGCTCCAGGTTTCTCACACCCGCTTCTCGTGTGTAATGGCGTATCAAGAATCCGAGAGCGTCATCCTTGAACACGAGTCTTTCTTGGCTCAGTCCGTGCTCGAAGATCTGCTTGGGCACGAGATGCCGTTTTGCGATTTCGAGCTTCTCTTCCTCTGTGTATCCGCCAAGCTCGATAACCTCCATCCTGTCCCTCAACGGAGGTGGGATCGTGTCCATCCTGTTGGCAGTCGTGACAAACATAACGTGGCTCAGATCGAATGGAGTGTCCAGATAGTGGTCGCGGAACGTTGCATTCTGTTCTGGATCAAGGACTTCGAGAAGGGCCGAAGCAGGGTCTCCTCGAAAATCCTGGCCTAATTTATCGATCTCGTCGAGCACAAACACGGGGTTTTTTGACTCGGCCCTACGGAGCCCTTGGATGACCTGTCCTGGCAAGGCTCCAATGTAGGTCCTCCGGTGGCCCCTGATCTCAGCCTCGTCCCGCATCCCACCCAACGAGATCCTAATGAACTTGCGGTCCATGGCCCGAGCAATTGACTTTCCGAGCGAAGTTTTGCCAACACCCGGGGGACCGTAAAAACAGAGGATGGGTTGGCGGACTGCACCGTCCTTCTTAACTTTGCGGACCGCTAAGAATTCAACGATTCGCTTCTTAATCTTCTCCAATCCAAAGTGGTCCTCGTCCAAAATTTCCGTCGCATGGGCCAAATCAAGGTTGTCGACTGTCGAGGTTGACCAAGGGAGAGACACCATAGTCTCGATATAGGTGCGAGCCACGGTGTATTCGGGTGAGCCAGGATTAATCCGCCGCAAGCGCTCGTACTCACGGTTGACTTCTTTGAGAGCTTCAGCGGTCATCCCTGCACGATCGATCTGCTCCCTGATTTCGATAAGGTCTTCAAGCGGGTCATCGGACTCACCGAGTTCCCTTTGGATGGCTTTGATCTGCTCACGAAGGTAGTAATCGCGCTGGCTCTTACTGAGTTCGGCACTCACTTCATGCTGGACCTTGCTGGACAGTTCCAAGACACGGACTTCTTTGCCTAGGATTTCTAAGAGCGCTTTTAGGCGCGCCTTGAGGTCGAGGGTCTCCAGGATCCGCTGCTTGTCCGTGACAGCCATGGGCATGTGAGCGGCCACGAGGTCTGCCATCACGTTGGGCTCTTGGACGGCGGTAGTGAGGCTTCGCAATTCATCGGGGAGCTGGGGTGACAGGCGGACAGCCTGGTCAAAGAGAGCTGCGATCGAACGTCTGAGCGCTTCGACTTCCTCCTGATCCTCTGGATCGATCGGCGGGTCTTCGACAAGCTCCACCTTTGCCCTCAGATAAGGCTTGGAGCTTATGGTCTCGACAATCCTGAACCTTACGATGCCCTGAACGATCATGCGGACGGCATCCGGGGCCTTCATGAGCGTACGGATGATGACTGCGCATCCATATTCGTAGATGTCAGCAAAGTCAGGTTCGTCCGTTTGCGGCAGCCTTTGGGCGATTGTTCCGATCACACGGTTCGAGGCCGAGACTGACTCATCAATGAGTTCGATAGACGAGGGCCGCGAGACGGACAGCGGGGCGATGAGCATCGGGTAGACGACCGAGTCCCGTAGTGGAAGCAAGTTAAGTTCTTGAGGGATCTCCGGCTTTTTTTCCTCTTCACCGTCTTCGGCGAAAGCAGAAACAACTGCACCTAGTTCTGCTACCGACTCAATTCCCTCGACTGGGACTTCTATCTCTTTAGTCTTTGGCACGTCTTCGACCAAGGCCCCTTTTTTCTTTCTCATGTGACCCTCCGGACCGTGATCCTGCGTTCTATCTCGATCTTGGGCATGTCAGAAGTAAGGTCTTTTGGAATGAGGATCGTGAGAATTCCAAGCCTCAGGACAGCTTGGGTCGACGCAAGATCAAGTCCAACTTCCGGAAGCCCGTTTTCTCTGGCAAACCGG
>JAEURO010000090.1 GCA_016788345.1 Chthonomonadaceae bacterium | reverse complement strand
CTCCTTCAGAAGTTTGTGTCGGCTTTTTAATGTCTAAATTGGGATGTCTCATCAGAACTTGAAGCCAACCAGGTATTGAATCTGGTTCGTGCCCTGGTTGTTGCCGCTGGACCCGCCGTTTGAAGCATGGTACCAACGCACACTCATGTCGTACTTTTGAAATTCAAAGCTGACTCCGATCATTGGTGTGCTATTCAAGTTTGAATCCAGATCACGTGTTCGGATGCTGTTGTAGACCGCTCCCCAACCCAGGTCTAGCCCGATGTCACCCTTGCCCAACCGTCCGATCCTATACCTTGCTGTGACGGAGAGCCCGTACGAGCGCATATCGTTGACAGGAATGTCTTCAAATCCGCCGCCCTTCGTGAAGAGGTAATAGGTTTCGACCAGCAAATTGGGCGTCGATCCTCTGTACTTCAGTCTGCCCTCGGGCTTAGCGAACCCAACGCCGTAATATGTGCCCCTGCGTGTGTCCTCTGAGCCCAGCACGGGCTGTCCAAAGCTCGGGCCAATGCGGAAGAACCACTGTTGCGCTTGGGTCATGCCTGCTGCCAATACCCCTGCTCCCAAGACAAGTGTCCGAAAAAGCAGGTTCATGGGCTGGTTGGGACGCATGTCGAAAGAGTATGCAGCGTCAGGCCCATTGGCTACGGGCCATACAGCAAGAAGAAATCTTTCCGAATAAATACGGGGGTTGTCGCGAGTGCTTGCGATGGGCCGGGAAACGAAAACAGGTCGCACGCAGTCTATAATAGGAGGATTGGTCATGTATTACCGCGTAATTGCCATTGCAGCATTGGTGTCAACGTCTGCGCTTTCATTTTCCCAGCGGACAATCAATGTCTCAAGCCCAGTCAAGAACGACTTTTTGGGAAAAACCAACCCGGTGAACTTCGCAATCGAACATGCGCGATTCCAGGTAACGGTCAAAGTGAAAGCAAGCAGGGTAGGTTCGACCGACGTCGTGACATCTGAGAAGAAGTTCACACCAGACACGAACGACAGGATCAATGACAACGTCCCGCTTAACTTTAGCGATGGAACTCCCCAGGGCACCTGGAAAATCGAAGTTGAGCCAGTTGAGTTCGATAACAACGGTGTCCGACAAACGTACACTCCGAGCAAATTTGTCATCAACCCTGTCGTCGTCGACGTAAAGAACCCAACTTTTTACACGATCAATCCGCTAGATTCGAACTACGTGCGCGGAACTGGCCCAAACCAGATCGTCAAGATCAACGCCAACCTCAATGAACCGAACATCGACTTGTGGAAGGTGCAAATCAATTCTGGCGACATTCCGAACAATAGCGGTTCGACCAGCATCATCGACGTAGACTGGAGCACCAAGGGAATTCAAAAAGATGGTCAACAGACCATAACGTTCGATGTAAAGGACAAGGCCAAGAACCCTGCCACCAAGACTGTCAACGTCACTTTGGACCGAATTGCCCCTCGGACAACCGTTCTGACTCCCACAGCAAGCACGAACTTGCCTCCAGGTGCAAACATCAATGTAGTCGTCAGGATTGACGACCAGTTTCCAGACGCAGTAGATGAAACTGGGATTGACATCGTTGCCAAAACACTGGCCAACAAATTTATTGCAAGGGTCTCGAGAAGAGGGATCTCAAACAGTGGCAATAGTCTGACGTACGCAGGCAACCTGCGTTGGAGGAACTCGTTGCCCAGACAGTTCAAACTTGCAGTGTCGGCCGTCGACAGAGCGGGGAACAGGGCAGTCGTGCAGGAGGTCGTGGTCACTATAGCAGGACGTTGACCCGGCCGGACTCAGTCGTGAATAATACAACTAGGACAACATGAACTTGACAGCAAGGAAGCGGAACTCAATACTGGCAGGCACTATCGCCCTGTCGTCGCTCGCACACTCACAAGTGCCAGACCTTCTGAACGCCTTGGATGCAGGAGGCCGGGCCATGGGTATCGGTGGCGCCACTCAGGCGACCGACAGCAACACCATGTCGGCCTTTTACAATCCAGCGGGGCTAGCTTACGTCACCAGCCCCACAATGGCTGCTGCGTTCCGGAACTTGCCCGAGTCTAACACAGTGCTCTCTGGCAAACTCAACAACCCATCGATGGACACGAGCAGAGACCACGGCTCAAAAAAAGTCAGCCACGTGGGCTTCGCTTGGCCTGTAAAGGGAGGAACTTTGGGTATCTCCTTTACAAAGGGCGGTGCCATTCTGGATTCGCGGACACAAACCACTTTGACCGACGACCAAAACCGTGAAATTCGGCAATACAGCCGGACGCTCAAGGCCGAGACCGATTTCTTCAACATTTCCTTCGGAAAGAGCGGCAGGAATGGCGTCAACTACGGTGCGGGGCTGGTCTTTGCCAACCAGTACTTGTTCGATTCTGAAAAGTACCGCGTGGTCATCGTCCAGGGCCAGACGATCACGGTTGACAATGGGTCTCCCTCTGGCAACCTGACTGGCATTGGGGCCATCTTTGGCGTGCAGTTCCCGACATCGCAGGATCAGAAAAGCATGGTCGGCCTCAGTGTCCGAACACCCATTCAACTTCAAGGCAACGATAGACTCAAGAACTACATGAACAAACTGCCAGGTCGCGCTTCACTTGGTCTTGCGACCCGGACAGACGGACTGAGAGGCGGCCCAGACTTTCTTGTTTATGGTGCGCAGCTCGACTACTTCTTTGGATCGGACAAGAACGGATTTTTCAAACGCAAGGACGTTTTAGGCGGTGGTGTGGGATTTGAATACAATATGCACCGATATGGAGGCAGGATCCCCATTCGAGCCGGGTTCTCTGTTTCTCCAAGTGCCGGAGATGGGTTCCAAACCCGAAACTCGCTCACATTTGGAGTCGGATATCGTCCGAACAGTGGCGGCGTCACCTTCGACTTGAACGGTGGGCTCCCGTCCGGAGGGGGTGCCATGGATCTGGGCCTCTCCGTCAGCTACAAGATCGGAAACTGAAACATGAAAAGGACTGCTGTTTTCTTTGCACTCTCTTGTGCCGTGTCGCCTGCGACATTCGCCCAAGCATGGAAAGACGCCTATGACAAGGCCCTGAGCGCGGCGAAGATCCAAGATTGGGTCGGCGCAAAGGCTGCCTTTCAAGAAGCTATCGCGGTCAGGGCTGACGACCAATCCGGCCCTACTGTGTTGCCTGGGCCGGTCACCGAGCCAAAGCGATGGCGGGATGGCTCGCCTTACTCTCCAAACTTCGGAATGGGATACTCCCTGTTCAAGCAAGCAGAAGGAGCCGCCGAAGCGGATCGAAAAGCCCTTTATCAAGCTTCCGCGGCCGTTTTCGAGACTCTGGTCAACAAGGGACAACTCTCTGGAGCGACGATCCACTTCCTCAACAAAGCTTACGATGGGTCAGGGGACATTCAGAAGCAGCGTGAGCTTGGCAGCAAGCTGACGGGCCCAATGACCTGGAAGGTCGACATGTCGTTCCTGACGCCTGAAGAGGCTGGGTACATCAATTCAACGATGATGTCGCAGTCAGGCAATGTCGTCGCCGGTGGTACAAAGAACGGTACTGGACCCAAAATTTCGATAATTGACACAAATCAAAGAAACGTGAGCCCTTTGACGTCGGTGAGCGGCCCGGTTCCAGCTATCGACACCAAGTTTGCCTTGATCATCGGCAATTCTGAGTCCCAGATTTCCTCAAGTGGTCTGCCCTATGCTGCGACCGACGCTACCGCAATCCGGGACTGCCTTGTCCAGAACGCAGGTTATTTGGACAAGAACTGTGACGTAATCATGAATGGGACTGCCGACCAAATCATGCAGCAAGCAAAGGCTTGCTTTGAGCGGATGCCGGAAAATGGAACGTTGCTCATTTACTTCACTGGAATTGGCGTGAACATTGACGGCAAAGACTATATGGCTGGCATCGACGCGTCCATGACGACAGACACGAGCAAGATGGTTGCCAAGGAAGACCTGCTCGGTTTGTTCCGGGCCAAGAGCGTCAAGACGTTTCTTTTCAGCCAAGCCAACCGCCCAATGGTTGAAGGCCGTTATTTTGGCATGGAGCTCCCCTTGGCCGGACAGTCGGCATTCTGCAACGCTACCAGTCCGGGAGACCGGGTGACCGCTACAACGAAAGACGGCAAGCCTATTGGGCTGTACACCAAAGCATTTATTGAAGTGCTAGCGGAATTCCGGTCGAACAGTGTGCCGATAACAGAGTTCACATGGACGATCTTTCAAAAGATGCGGGGTGGCGGGACGAATGAGCTAGGCGGTAACTCGAGCCAAGTTCCGAGCATGCCCTACCTCTACAATCTAGCTCCAGACGCCAAGTTCTGAGGACACATCATGGAGAGCAAGCGGCAGCGACCCGAGGTGGCACCGCTTGATCCAAGGGTGGTGGGTCTGATCAGGACATTGGCTGGCGAGTACGCCGACAAATATGCCTCGGAATACGTCTTGGGCCATCTCGGCAAGCTGTTGTCGGTGGCGGAGCCAGACCGAGATTCGATTGCAAACGCTCTTGAAGACCCCATAAATTCGCTCGTTGCCTACTTTGGCCACTATGCTTTCGCGAGGCGCGGAAAAGACCGCGAAGCCCTTGCAAAGCTCTCTGTCGCTGCACTCAAACAAGTCGTTTCTCAGCTTGGCGCCCGTTCAATCTTGGGGGCCGAGCACGGACAACCGCTTTGGGAAGAATTTGCTCGACAATGCGAGCAGAAGGGCCGGAAAATTCACGAACTGCAGGACCGGGGTCCAGTGCAGGGTGTTTTGGAACTTGCACAAGAGATCGAAAGGATTTCGCCTGGCGATTCGATAGCGACTTGGGTGGAAGACACGGTTCTGACGACAGGCCAGCTCGAACCTATCTATGCTCGAATAGTTGACATTCGCGGCGTCGGACCAAAGAACGCCTCGACCTTTTTGAGAGACATTTGCTGGATATTTGACATCGAAAAGGACATCATTCCGCAAGACAGACTTGTCATCCAGCCGATCGATCGCTGGATGAGACAAATTGTCCCCTATGTCGTGCCAGAGCAAGACTTGAAAGATCCTGCCGACTGGGTCATCGCAGGCAAAGTGAGCAAATATGTCCGTAGAGCGGGAGTTAGCGAAATCGCGTTCAACATGGGCGTCACTTACTTTGGGCAATCTGTCGCAAGATCCCCTGAAAGGCTGGCCCCTGCTCTTCGCGAACTCGTCATTCCTGGAGCATGATTTTGCAGGCAAACAAGAGACCATCCAGAGTCAGCAGTTCGTCGACCGTCTCAATCGATTCGCAAAGATCTTGAAACTTGACAGCTAGCCCGCCAGTCCCGATCACCGGCGTGTGGCTTCCGAGCTCTTCTTGGATCGCACTTACGACCCTGTCGACCGCTCCAGCGTGACCGAGCATGACCCCGGACCTTAAGGCCCCAACAGTGTTTGTCCCGATCGCAGTTTCCGGAGCCTGTAGCTCAAACGTCGGGAGCTTTGCGGCCTTTAGGGCCAGGGCCTCCCACGAGGTCTGAAGGCCAGGAATGATCGCCCCTCCAAGATAGGCTCCGTCCGACGAAACTGTGTCGCATGTGGTCGCCGTCCCAAAGTCTACGATGATGACCGGCGCCCCGAACTTCTTTGTCGCTGCTAAAGCATTGACTATTCGATCTGCCCCGACTGCATGGGGTGGGTCGTAGTCGACTCTGATTCCGACTTGTTGGCCCGTGGACACGAAAATTGCTTCGACTCCCAAATACTTGGCTGCGAACGACTTCCAGCCGGAGTTCGCCGATGGAACAACCGAACATGCCAACACACAGCTTGCTGACATGGGCAATCCCGCCAAATGGCACAGTCCATGGATAACTGATGCGGTCTGGTCTTCAGTGTCATCAGTGCGAGTGCTCAACCGCCACACCTGCCTCCATTCACCGTCATGAATCCCAATGACGGTGTGGGTGTTACCTATGTCAATCGCCCAAAGCATGTGTCAAATCGACCTGGCTATAGATTTTGCCACCAAGAACTCCCAGAAACTCGTCGACCAAGAAGTCTCGCGCCTTGTCGCGGAGTTCGACGCTGTCTGCTTCAACCATGATTCTAATCATTGGTTGGGTGCCGCTCGCCCGAACATTGACCCGCCCGTGTCCCGCAAGGTCGGCCTCAACACTTTGAATACTGTCCATTAGTCGAGGGTCGCTGTCCCATCCATCTTTGTTCGTTACGGCCACATTCACCAGGCACTGTGGCCAGTTATCGTAGTCGTCGACAAAGCAGGTTGATGGTCGACCGTCCCTCTTCAATACCCTGCAGATTTCCAGGGCCGTGACCAATCCGTCACCTGTCGGCAGAAGGTCTGGAAAAATGATGTGTCCACTTTGCTCGCCGCCGATCTTGCCACCAAGTTCCGACAATCGGGCACTGACATGTTTGTCGCCGACATCCGTCCTCTCAACCGAAACACCGAGGCTCTTCAAGAAGGTCTCGAATCCGCCATTACTCATAACGGTTCCCACAACGACCGCTGGAGACAGTCGGTCATACGGTTTCCAATGCGCGCACCAGAGACCCATAGTCCGGTCTCCGTTGATCAATCGGCCTTGAGAGTCGCAGAAGACGGCGCGGTCTGCGTCTCCATCGAACGCGATGCCGATGTCCGACCGGGTCTCACATGTCCAGTTCTGAATTGTTTGCGGTTTTGTAGCCCCTCCTTCGGCATTGATGTTCGACCCGTCAGGGCTCGTTCCGACCGCATGGACCGTGGCACCAAGCCCGCGAAAAACCTCAGGGGCAATTTCATAGGCTGCGCCATGTCCACAATCCATGGCGATAGTCAGGCCGTGCAGTCTTTCTGGAACGACCTTCATTAGCCATTCTCGGTAGACGGCATGTGCGGTGGCCATCGGCTTCAAGTCACCGACGGCCGCCCCGATTGGCGGGTCTGCGAGAGGCGCGTCCAGTTGGCTCTCGATCCATTTTTCGTCTTCAGATGACAGCTTTCTTGCATCAGGCCCGATCAACTTGATGCCATTGTCTGGCGCAGGATTGTGGCTGGCGGACACAACTGCACCGAGTCCATATTCACCGCACCTAGTCAGATGGCACGCTCCACCAGTAGGAAAGACGCCAAGGGTCTCAACGTCGACCCCTGTCGAACAGAGACCGCTAGAGAGCCCCGCCGCAATCATTGGACCGCTCTTTCGAGTGTCCCTGCAAACAAGTGCCCGTTTGACAGTGCCAGATTCGACCAGTAGGCGCCCCGCTGCGCGACCGATTTTGAATGCCAATTCTGGTGTCAAGGTCAAGTTTGCGACACCGCGCACTCCGTCCGTCCCAAATTTCAAGTGGCTCATGGTCGCTTCGCCACTCTGACCTTAGCTGGCCTGACTACCCGTCCATGCAGTGTGTAGCCAGACTCGATTTCATCGACCACCGTGTCCGAAGGATGGTCGTCTGTTTCCAGGACAACGAGAGCCTCGTGGATTTCGGGGTCGTAGTTCGCACCGACAGCTGGAACCCTATGGACACTTGCAGACTCGAGAGCCTGCCTAAACTGTCGCTCTATCGCGCGAAAGCCGTCCATGAGTGACTCCACACTTGCCCCCTTGTCTGCAGAGGCCAAAGACCTTTCGAAATTGTCAAGAACAGGCAGAAGTTTTTCGACCAATGGCTGTACGGCAAATTTTCGGTCGTCCTCCATCTGTTGGCGAAGCCTTCGCTGGACGTTTTGGGCTTCTGCCATGACCCTCAGAAGTTGATCTTTGAGCACGTTCCTCTCGTCGGTAAGCGCACTGATGAGCAAGTCTCGCTCGTCTTGATTTGGAGCAGTGTCCTCTTCTGGGTTTGTCAATTCTTCGGGTGGATCGTGTGCCAAAGAGTGCTCACTATTCATGCGGGATGGAAAGATTTTACCTTCAACGAGAAGGTTCCAACAGGTCACTCACCCTTGCCACGGCTGGATCGGACGACCAACTTGATGGGTGTTCCAGTGAGCGGGAATTCTTTTCGTAAAACATTTTCGATGTACCTTTGGTAAGAAAAGTGAACAAGGTTGGCGTCGTTGCAGAAGAGCACAAACGTGGGTGGGCAGGTGCTGGGCTGTGTACAGTAATAGACCCTAAGCGGGCGTCCCTTTCGTGTCAATGGCTTGTCGAAAACAGCGTCTTGCACAATTCGGTTAAGAGTTCCTGTCGACACTCGAAAGCTCCAGTTTTCCACGGCACGGAAGGCCGCTTTTGCAATTCCGTCCATCCCTCTGGCCACTTTTGCGCTCGCAAAGAGGACAGTCGCATACCCCACCTCTGGAATCTCATTGAAGAACTGCCTTCGGAACTCCTTTTTGATTGGCGTGTCTCGACCGAGCTCTCCGTCTGGAGGCTCAACCAAGTCCCACTTATTGATGGCGACAACAAGTGGCTTTCCCATGTCATGGCTCGATTTGGCAACACGCTTATCACCGTCGGTGAGCCCTTCCTGACCATCAACAATGAGCAAAGCACAGTCTGCACGTTGAATCGCAGTCTCTGCGCGGTGGACCATATAGTATTCCACCGAGCCCTGGATCTTTCCTTTCCGCCTGATGCCAGCCGTATCAATCAGTCGCACTGAATTTCCTTTCCATTCAATAAGTGTGTCGACTGCGTCTCGAGTCGTCCCCGGAATGTTGCTGACAATGGCGCGCTCTTCACCTGTGAAAGCATTTAGCATCGACGATTTGCCTACGTTTGGGCGCCCAACTATAGCGATTTTAGTTTCCTGCCTCTCATCAGTTTTCCCACTCTTAGGGAACCCCTTGGCAATGTCTGAGAGCAAGCTGTCGAACCCTCGTCCGTGGATTCCACTAACCGGCCTAACTTCACCAATCCCTAGGGCGTAAAACTCGTTGGCTTGGTCTGCCAAATCCGTATTGTCAGCCTTGTTAGCCACAATGTAGACAGGTTGTTTGACGCCGCGCAGTCGCTCAGCCAAGTCCCAATCTGGCGCGGTCAGCCCTTCCATTGCATCAACGACAAACAAGATGACGTTGGCTTCGCTGAGAGCGACTTCCGCCTGGATTCTGATCTGCTCGGTGAGCGGGTCCTCGTCCCCGAACAAGATCCCGCCAGTGTCGACAAGTCTAAACTTTCGGCCCTCGTGCTCAAACTCTGTATAGAGACGGTCGCGTGTGATCCCGGGGGAATCTTCCACGACGGCGATCCTCTTACCGACAATACGGTTGAAAATGGTGCTTTTGCCAACGTTTGGGCGGCCCACGATCACAAGGGTTGGGACATACGTGGGCATCTGGATAATGTACCAGCCTAGGTTCGACAGCCCCGGGTTCAGCTTGTCAGTCGATGTGGTTGCCGCCAGTCGTGCGGAATGGCAGGACGTAGGCGGAGACAGGAATTGAGACCACCGGATTGTCTGGATCGTCAGAAGAGACAGTGATGACCCCTTGCTTCGGCCCTGCAAAACTCGTGTTCAGCGAGACGGTGTGGTTGATAAAGCCACCGGCTGGGGCGTTGAAGGTGCCACCGGGCACCGAAATTCCAAGCGTGGCAGTCATGGAGTAGGTCAGAGCGTCAATGCCAGGAGCGGTCCAGAGGGAAGTGTTCGCCGAATTTGTGACCGTCAACTGTACGGATGCGGACTGGCCAAGCTGAAGCGTTCCAAAGTTGATTGAGCTCGGCACGCTGACTTTGGCAGGAACTTTCAAATCCAGGAAAACCGGGAGGTGTCCGCTTCCGTTTCCGGTCGCGTTGATAAGGGCTTGAGCAATGACCGGCCCAACCATTGCATTGTTCGTCACCGTGAGAGGTGTGTTGAACGAAGTGCCGTCGTTGCCCCATGACCGATACGAATGGTTCGGGTCGTTCCAAGTCGTCGTACTGTAGGATACGTTTGGGTTTCCTATGTAGTCTAGCCCTTGGCCGTCGATCAGAGCGCTGCTTAAGAGGACGAAATCAAACCGGTCGTCCATGCCAGCTCCGCCGGACCATGGGTCTTGTGTGTGTACGAAACGATAGGTGCTTGAATTGTTCCAAGTGCCGGAAGTTTTTATTGGGTCAAAAAAACGTCCGAGGTTGTTTGTCTGTGACCCGGTCAATTCAGAAAAACTTGTCTCATTTGAGCTCTGAATGTTGTAGTCCCCGCCACTTATGAAAGGGTGCCCAAGAGTTTGAGCGTCGTCGCGGATGATCTGGGCTTCGAGTAACCGCCTCGCCATGTCGTCACTCGTGGTCCCGGCCTTCATATGGCTGCTGTACACGGAAAACGTTGTGGACGTTCCGTATCCGGCGAGATGCATATCGTATCGGAGGATGTTCCTTGGGGGGAGCGGCGAGTTTCCACCGGTTGCGACGACGACAGTCCGGTCGAGCACAACTTTGTCCGAGCGGTAAATCAGGGCACTGTCTGTGTCTGGCCCATCGATAAAAGCAGCAGATGAATAAGTCCCTGAGCTGCCAGATGCGGTGTTCATCGCAGACTTCCAGTTTGTGACCCCAGCGCTGGATAAGAACTCTTGTCCGATGAAGATATCAGGTTTGGCGCTCCGGCCTTGAAAAGTCGCGAAAAGGGCGTTCTGAATGTCCGACGTCCGGCCAGACGAGTAATTCGTTACGTTATAGTTCATCACCCTGAGTTGGGGTAGAGCGGCCGTGCACGGCAACAAAAGAGCACCAAGAAAAACTATACGCACCCTTCTATTGTACAGCCGGAAGCTAAAAGCAATACCCCTATCTGGGTAATTGATAAGAAGATTCTAAACAATATAGATGATTCCAAGTGATATTGCTAGTGTAACTGAAAAAATTCGCTTCAAAACACGTCTTGGAGCCAAAATTGCACTTGACTTACCGTACAATGGCGTTGGGTCCACGAAAAAGGGCCCCGATTCATTCCGCAAGGATTTCAGCACCATGATTAGGCATTTTCTCAAATTGGGTCTAGCAAGCTTGGCAGCCATGG
>JAEURO010000008.1 GCA_016788345.1 Chthonomonadaceae bacterium | reverse complement strand
TGTTGGGCAAATTGCTCGCGCAGCCAGCGATCAAGCAGTACGGCACAAACTTAACGAACCTGAGCGTCCCCAGCTTCACTTCGAAACTCCACGCAACTCTGCTATAAGGTCATTGTAGCTCGACACCTGGGCCCGTCGTCCAGTGCGAAGTGCGATGGAAACTCGGTCCCAGGTACCCTCACGGGCTCAAAATGTCCGAAAAGCTGTTCTCCCAATCGACTGGAATGTTCATCGCAGAGACCCACACCGAGGGGATGACGTGGTTTTTCAGCGTCGATCGGTTCCTGGTCGAGGGCAAGAGCCAATACCAGCAGTACCAGATCGTCGAGATTCCCGTTTTTGGGAAGACGCTGTTCCTCGACTACAAGATCCAGAGCAGCCTGCTCGACGAGTACGTCTACCACGAGAGCATGGTCCAGCCCGCGATGACGACGCATCCGAACCCTAAGAAAGTTTTGGTCTGTGGTGGAGGCGAGGGAGCAACCCTCTGGCAAGCCCTGCAACACAACACTGTCACAGAAGCCCACATGATCGACCTCGACGAGGAGCTGATCGACTGGGTGAAGATTCACATGAAGGAGTGGCACAAAGGCTGCTTCGACGACCCACGGGTGACGCTCAAGCACGAGGACGCCCGGGGGTGGGTGGAGAACCACGCGGGCTATGGGTATGACGTGATTCTCAGCGACCTCCCCGGTCCGCACGAAGGCTCGCCGGCGCGGATGCTCTACACCAAGGAGTACTTCCAGCACATCGCTTCGGCACTTTCGGAGGACGGGCTGTTTGTGTTGCAAAGCGGGGCGTGCAACGAGACTTATCCCTACCTCTTTGCCCAAATCCATGCGACTTTGGATTCGATGAAGGACACGTTTGCTTTTGTGCGCGGCTATTATGGGTTGGTGACGACCTTCCAGATGCCGTGGGGGTTCATTCTTGCCTCCAAGAAGCATGATCCGCTCGCCCTCTCGCAAGAAGAGATCGCCTCCCGCCTCGCCGCTCGGGGCGTGACCAACCGCTACGCCACCCCCCGCTTCATGGCATCGATGTTCGTGCTGCCGGAGTACATGCTCCGCGCCATTGAGCAACACGGCAAAGTCCTGACCGACGCCGAGCCGTTCCTTTGGACGGCGTAGGCGGAGTCACTCGGGCAACTAATCGGAGCCGGGGCCAGGTCCAGAACTTTGCGTCTTGGTGGCTCTGCTATGGAAGCCGATATACTGGTTCCAACCGGTTTCAGAGCTATGGAAAACGACAGTTTGGCGAAAGCGGCCAGAGAAGGGAACGCTGAAGAAGCCGTATTCCTTATGGCCGCGGGCGCAGACCCGGGAGCTCTTGTTCCAGGCGCTCCAGATCACGGACTGTATTTAGCGCGGGTCACACCGCTCATGATCGCGGCTGGGTCGCCCCGGAGCAATTCGGCGACCGTGCAAGCCCTCCTGCAGGGCGGGGCCGATCCCAAGCAAGTGAACGAAGGCGGAGTGAGCGCGGTCTGGTTTGCGGCAGGCGGCGGCACTTGCTATCCGCTTACAGAGAGGAACCTGGCTGAACTCGAACCGGATCATCCCTACCTCGATTGGGGCGGAGGCGACGCCGACCGCCTTCGACTCCTGCTGGACGCTGGCGGCAACATAGAAGACGGTCGCGACCAGGGCAGGTCCGCGGTGTGCGAGGCATGTAGCATCGGCGACCCTGCACGCCTCAAGTTACTCATTGACCGCGGCGCAAGCGTCGAGCCCACGAAAGTTCACGTTCCCTCGACTGGCCTGCAGGTCTCGCCTGCGCTGATCGCCAGCCTGAAGTTGGCGTCAGGTGGCGACATCGACTTGACGACCTTCGTGCAAGTCCCGCTCTTCCAAGCCGCCTCGTCAGGTTCTGCCGAGTGCGTCCGGCTCGTTCTTGCACAAGGCTTCCCGGTCGACTACAGTCACCAAGGCGACACGGCGTTCCAGAATGTCGGGAGCGTCGAGGCTGCGGAGGCGCTTTGGGAGGCCGGGCTCAGGCCAAGTAGCGGTAGTTTTGGACGCGATCCATTAGACGAGGCGTTCGAGTCTGACAACGCCGCCCTTGCTGAGTTCTTCCTGTGCCGTACCGCGCCGGATCGTCTCCAGCCTGTGCTCAACGAAAAACTGGTCTCATGCGCGGGGGTGCGGATGAACGCCAGAGGTGTGCGTCTGCTTCTTGAGCTTGGCGCTGACGTTCATCATGTCGAGCCCGGCCTCGGAACCGCCTTGCACTACGCATGCTGGCAAGGCGACGGTAACAGTGGCCGCGACGACTCGGTCGTTCAGGACGTGGTGCGGACGCTCTTGCGGGCGGGCTCCGACCCAGAATGGCGAGACAAGCATGGGCAAGCCGCGCTTCACCAGGCGGTCGACGGCGACTGGGGGTCGCCGACCTCGGTCGGGGAACTTTTGGCCCACGGAGTCGAGGTCGACTCACGTGACTCGCTGGGCCAGACCCCTTTGATGCTGGCGGCGGGGCGTGGCGGAGTGGAATGTGTGCGGTTGTTGCTGGCGGCTGGGGCTGACCCGAAGGCGCGCGATCGTGCGTGGCGAACGGCGATCGACCGGGCTCGCGAAGGAGTCAGGATTTGGCGTCGCCAGACCAAACTTGGTGGGTTCGGCTTCCGGTTTCTTATGAAGTCGCTCGGTGTCCATCACGATCCAGA
The DNA here is from genome assembly GCA_016788345.1 of Chthonomonadaceae bacterium. Classification (GTDB taxonomy): domain Bacteria; phylum Armatimonadota; class Fimbriimonadia; order Fimbriimonadales; family Fimbriimonadaceae; genus JAEURO01. The sequence goes on along the minus strand of JAEURO010000008.1, from coordinate 26,397 downwards.
CCAAGATCAGGCGATTGCGTCGAATGCATTGGCCGAAGCGGAAGTGGTTCTCAGACTGCTCGAGCAGCGATCGAACTGATTGTTCACGATTCGGCATGATCTATGTCGAAAAAGCCCGTGCGCCCGCCTGATTCAGACCTGTTTCGTTGAAGTGAAATTGACTGTGGTTGCACTGCAAGCTCAAAGCGGAAGCATGAATAATGAAGCTTAGACGCATGCCAAAAATCACCTCAATCGAATGGACAGACATGTTCTGGAACCCGGTGACGGGGTGCACCAAGGTCAGCCAGGGTTGCAAGAACGGCTACGCGGCCCGGATGGCGAAGCGGCTCAAGGCGATGGGAAGCCCACGCTATGAGCGCGGCTTCCGCCTCACACTGCACCACGACTTGATTGACGCGCCAAAGCGGTGGAAGAAGCCGCGCCGGGTGATTGTGAACTCGATGAGCGACCTCTTTCACAAGGACGTGCCCGATGAGTTCATCCGCGCGGTGTTCGAGACCATGGTCGCGTGCCACAGCACGAGTTTCAGATCCTGACAAAGCGGAGCGAGAGGTTGCGAAGCATCGCACACCGACTTCCCTGGCCGACCAACGTGTGGATGGGGGTCAGTGTCGAGGACGAGAGGGTCTTGGACCGAGTGGCCGACCTCTCAACCGTCCCCGCCGCCGTGCGATTTTTGTCCTGCGAGCCGCTGATCGGCCCGCTGACGGCACTCCCGCTGAACGGGATCGACTGGGTGATCGTTGGGGGAGAATCGGGCCCGCGGTCTCGACCGATGAAGCGGGAGTGGGTCGAGGCCATTCGGGGGCAATGTGAGATGGCAAATGTCTCGTTCTTCTTCAAACAGTGGGGCGGAGTCCGAAAGGACTTGGCTGGGCGTGAACTCAATGGCACGACCTATGACGAGTTCCCTGAGCCGAAGCCACGTCTCATTCCAGTGAGACAGGCCATTGCATGAAGCGTCCGGTATCGTGCGATCTATATCCTGACCGACGCCGAGCCGTTCCTCTGGACGGCGTAGTCATTTGTGCATCGGCGAGTTGGTCAAATCTGGAAACGTAAAGTCCGGAAACCTAGACCGCGCCTGAACGTATGCGTCCGTCTGATAGTCCAAGACAGATTCCGCGACCACGAGTTTGTCGAGCCATTTGCGGACCTCTTCGGAGCGTCCAAGGTCTTTCGCGTTGGCCGCAAGGCGGAGGTAGACGTGAGGGAGAAAGTCGGGAGCGCGCGCGGCACAGTTGAGAGCCTGCAAGAGTTCGCGCTCGGCTTCGGCGTAGTTCTTCTCCCGACGCAACAGCCCCGACAGAGTGAACCTCAGCAGAAACTCGGAACCGTGCGAGTCAGGCTGGACGATGGAGTCCAATCCTTTCAGGAGCGCGGATTTGTCTAGAGTGGTCTTGCCCTCGTACCTCTCTTCCACGTCGAATGTCCAGAACAGCTTGTTGGCTTGGAGTTCGGCTTCGAGTTCAGGGGTCGAGTGGAACGTCTCGTGGTCGGGGTCGAGCACGACTCGTATAACTGGTTTTCGCAAGGGGACTGTCAATGTGCGGGTCGTTGCTGACCACTCGGCCCTGACCACCTTCTGACTCCCATCTTTGAACTGGATCACCATGGGCATGTCGAGGTGGTACGTCGGCTCCTTTTGGCAAAGAGTCACGAGGAGCTTGTCGCCGTCTAGTTTCCAGTCGACCCACGCCACTGGTGCCCCCGCCCTCTCGAACCACTCTTGACGAAACGTCTTCAGGTCCGACTTTGTCCTTGCTTGCAACGACAGCCAAACGTCTGCCCAAGTCAGGAGCCCGAAGCGGTGCGATGCCGCGACCTCTTTGAGCGCACGGCTGAAATTGGCCCTCCCCATCCGGTGGGCGAGCGTTTCCCACACCAGGAACCCTTTGCTGTTCGCTAAGGCGTGCTGGTAATTTGAGAATTCCGCGGGGGTGTCCGAGAGCGGCCGGTCGCGACCCATCACTCGGAGCACGCCAGCCCCGTGTGAGCACTGAAGGTCCGAGTAGAGAGGATAGCCGTCCATGCGGTAGCGTCGGGCCATCTTAGTGCCGTCCATCTCTCGGACGACCTGCAGCGAGCCGTATTGGGCTAAGCCTTCATTGAACACGTAGTCGCCCGTACCACCTGAGAGCCCGACCAGGTTTCCCCACCACTGATGCCCCATTTCGTGACCAAAGTAGGCGGGATGAAACCCGGCGTCCATGGCTGGCGAATCACCAAACATGAACCCCTCAAAGGACGCACCGGAAAAGCCGAGGTTGTCATCCCTCGGTTTCGTGGTCTCGATGATCGAGAAATCGGGGAACGGATAGGGGCCGAACTCTCGTTCGAGAACCCGCAGAGCCTCGGCGCAACCGTTGGCGAACGCTCGGGAGTTCTCGCGCTCTTTGAGAAAGTAGGTCGTGACCGGAACCCGCCCGGGAACGCGCGTCACGACGAACGGGCCCGCGGCAAACGTCGGTACGAGCGGATCCTCCATATCGAACACCGTCTTTCTCTGGCCGTCTTGAACTGCCGAGCCCGTCTCCCGGCCCGAGGCTTTCACCAGGAACGCCGGTGGGGTGACAAAAGTCAGTCGACCCTTCATGTGCCGTGATTCGCCGACCACCGGGAACCAGAGGGTGTTGTAGCCGCCGGCGTAACACTCCTCGGGGCTGAGGTAGAACACAAAGCCCTTGGTCTCGATCGAAGAATAGTCGAACGACAAGTGGACATTGCCCGGTGAGACCGGCACCGAGTAGACCACTTCCCGGTCTTGTTCGCGGATCCGTTTGACTTCGACCTGCCGGCCGCCGCATTCCACCGTCGGTGTCGAGAATTGCTTGCCCAGTTGAAACTCGACCACCCCGTCTTTTGGTGCAGCGACTGAAAGCTCGCACTTGACCGTCATCTTTTGGTGCTCAGGGTCGAGCGAGGCCGTCAGGTCGATGGACGGGTCTGGCTGGAACGCTAGTGCGAAGAGGCAGGTCAGGGCCGACATACTGCCACAATGTCCCCCGACAGAGCATCGCCTGTCTTGTACAAATGTAACTTTTTAGCCGAGCCGACCCTGGTCGGCGTAGCGGCGAAGCTCGCCTGGCGTGAACCCACTCCATCTCGTCATGTCTCGATTCAAGTGGCTTTGGTCGTAGTATCCCGCTTCCAAGGCGATTGAGCCCAACGGCTCGTCGGAAGTGAAGACCAACTCAGCGGCCTGCTTCAACCGGGCCGACCGCCGTAGCGATCTCAGACTCGTGTTGAACTGGGCCTTCACCCTTCTCGCCAGGTACGCCCGGTGGACTCCCGCCGCCTGCGCCAAGTCGCTGACCCGCCCGACCTCTGCGGACTCCGCCAATTCTCGTGCCCTTGCGACCCAGCTTGGTGCGTCGGCGCGCACAGACTGCGGTTCTTGAAGGTTGAGGCAGACTGACCGAATCCTGCCGAACAGTTCCTCGTGGGGAGAGTCTTCGGCGTAATAGACCTCGTCTCCGGGCAACACAAGGCGCAAAACCCCAGACGACCGCTCCAAAAACGCCCCGGAAACCAAAGTCATCCAATGGGGGCGCACATGTACGTGGGGCGGAATATGCTCTCGAGGAAGGTGTTCAGAGTAGGTTTCGCCTGCGTTGCCCACCTCGATTGTCCGGCCGGAATGGATCGACGAGACGATCTGCACCACAGGTTTGTTGTACCGCGACACGCTGGTTTCGGTTCCAAGTCCACTTGGCCCGGCCCTGTGCCGACTGCTTTGGGGCTCTGATGCATACTCGTAGCTTACGTCGGTGGCCCTTGAGCGAATGCCAGTGCCGGTACAAGCACGGCCAGGCCACTGGCGATGATCTGGACTCGACCCATAACCCTCATTCTGAGAGAGAGAGTCAAGTGTTTGCGGAACTCTAGTATTAATGCTTGCCCCATGGCCTTGGGGGACAAGAAGCCCCCGGCTCTCAATGAATCGGGGGCTTTGGTTTCGGGAGTTTCCTTGGCGTTCGCCTTTAGGACGTCAGCCCCACCCATTCCGGTTCGCCTTTCGGGTCGAAGCCCATGTCTGGAACACAAGCAGCCCCCACCTCTCAACGAGCCGGGGGCTTCTTGTTTTCGAGTTCCTGCCCCTCGGTTCAGACTTCGTCGTCTTCACCGAGGGGCCGGGTCAGTTTCCCTGGACCAACTTGGCCTTGAGCCCCTCCCTCGTGTGGACCGGATGATTGTGCCGGACACATGAGGGAGGGGTTGGGGAGGGAGTTTCCGTTCGTCTCCACCCCCAACCCCCTCCTCATCTGCACAGACATCAGACGAGGAGGGGGCTCAATTGTCTCCACGATCGAGAGGTGGTTGGCGATCTCTTTGTTCCTCATGCCTTTGGCGATGAGCTCCAGGATTTCTGTCTCGCGGTCGCTGAGCACTTAGAGCTCGGTATCGTCGGTCTCGTCGTCGTCCTTCACGCGGCTGAAGTCGTCGAGGACTTTGGCCCGTAGTGTAGTCTTGAGGCGAGCAATACCGTGAGCTGTCCGAAAAACAGTCTGACTCTGAACTTTAGGGTATGTCGGCCATCACTACCGTGCCGTCGAGACGACCATATGCGACGCGATTAGTTCCTCCCGTCGTGAGGCTCTGGACACCAAATCCAATTTCCCGATCGAACTCTTTTATGATAGCCCAACTTGAAGTATCAAACTCAACTAACTTTGATTGCGTTCCTGCAAAGAGCCGGGCACCATCTCGACTAAATGCAACTGATCGAACAGTTCGCGAGCCTATGTTAACCGTAGCAACAAGCGACCAATCAGACGACCGATAGACCCTAACAGTTCCATCTGTGGAACCGGTTGCAATATTGGTTGCCCTTGGCGAAACCGCAACAGACCAGAGTCCTCCTTGAGATTGTGACAGCGTGGCCAACAGTGAGCCGTCCGAATACTTCCATATCTTTGCGGTACGATCCTCGCTAGCTGTCACAAGCCACTCGGAAGTCGGCGCAAATTCACACGCATGGATCTGCCCAGTATGGGCCGCCGTCCTTCTGAATGTGATTCCGCTAATGGCACTGCACCAAAAGATTTTTTGATCTCTCCCCACACATGCCAAAATTTTTCCATCGGGGGAGTATGCAACATCAGAGGTTCCGTTTTGTGAATAAATGTTTAAAATTCTTTGGTTAGAGAGACTCTCTGCTTCTAGAATTACTGGCCATGAATTCTCTGCGGACAGCGCAAGAGATGTCCCGTCTGGAGAAAAATGAACCCTCTCGAACAAGATAGAGCCGTCATAAAACAACTTTAGAAGTTGGCCAGAAGTTGCATCAAAAAGTCGAACCGTATGGTCATTTGAGCAAGTGGCAACTTTGTCTCCCAGAGGTGAAAACTCTATCCCGCTAACAATTTTTGTATGATGGCCAAGGTTGGGTTTAGCCACACCTGATGGAAATTCCATTGTCAAGATATTCTGCGATGTTGGTGTCCAAGCAATTTCGTCGCCGTTCAGACTGAACCAGGCATTATTAGGTTTATCACTGACAGTCAAAGTATTCACACGGACACCATCAGTTGCTCGCCAGATCGGGAAGTACCTGTTGAACCCTGTACCCGTAACGTACTGTCCCTGGGGGTTGGGCAGTATTTTTCCACTAGAACCATCTCCACCGTTGGCCCAAATTAAGTTCGCTGTGTTTACGTCCCAGCATCGGTATGCGTAGTCTCCGGCACCAAAAATCTGGTCATCTCTAAGTCCGAAAGACAACGAGAACACAACAGGTACAGAGGGAAAATACTCGTGCAACATATTCCCATTGAGTGTCCAAGTGCGGATGGTGCCTGCACCCGTTGCAAGAGTAAGTCCGTCATGAGACAGTGCTACTGTTGTTGGCATACTTCCCGAAACTTGCCACGACTTAGCGAGCCCCCCGTCGCTAACTCTCCAAAAGCGGACTTCTCGGCTCGAACCTACTGCAATTACATATTGACCATCATTCGAAAACAAAACATCGTTGACAAGGTTGTCAGCTTGCCACTTACGAACAAATTGATGAGTGGATATGTTCCACAAGGCAATCTTCCCATCGTTATCCGAAGCAACAAGTAAGCTCCCGTCAGTGGACAAAGCTAACTGCCTAGCAGGCCCACTCAGACCCTCAAGGGTAAAGAGGCACTTCCTGTTTGGATAGTCCCACGCCTTGACCGTCTGGTCATCGCTTGCTGAATAGCAGTGCACGCCGTCAGAAGCAAAGGCTATTTCGTTAACTCCAAGGTAATGACCGCCGGCAATCCACAACACATTTGGTCTACCTTGCCCAAGCAACAGCGACGGAGCAACTGATAATGCAAGGATTCCCACAAATCGACTCACGCCTCTATTGTAGTCGAAAGAGTCGACCTACTAAGAGAAAAACGGGAGAACTAGCAAGAGTGCTAATGGCTTGGTACTGGGCTAACAAAACCGAGGAAGCCCCCGGCTCAAAACGAGCCGGGGGCTTTTTTTGTTTGGTCGGGTACCTGCCCCTCGGTTCAGACTTCGTCGTCTTCACCGAGGGGCCGGGTCAGTTTCCCTGGACCAACTTGGCCTTGACGGCCTTCATTGCTGCTTCGGTCCTCGAGTTGACCTGTAAGGCCTTGAGGATGTTTGAGACGTGGTTCTTGACCGTCTTTTCGGCGATCGAGAGGTGGTTGGCGATCTCCTTGTTCCTCATGCCTTTGGCGATGAGCTCGAGGATCTCGGTCTCGCGGTCACTGAGCACGTAAAGTTCGGTGTCGTCGGTCTCGTCGTCGTCCTTGACGCGGCGGAAGTCGTCGAGGACTTTGGCCGCAATCTTGGGGGTTAGCTTCGACTCGCCGCGGTGGGCGAGCCGGATCGCTTCGATGACGTCTTGGGGGGTCGAGGTTTTGAGCAAATAGCCCATCGCGCCAGCGCGGATGGCTTCGAACACCGTCTCGTCGTCTTCGTTCACCGTCAGCACGACCACGCGGACGTCTTTCTCCTTACGGAGCAAGCGTCGCATAAGCTCGAGCCCATCCATGCGGGGCATGTTGATGTCGGTACAAAGAACGTCGGGGGGATCGCTCAGACAAAGGTCTAGGGCTTCTTGGCCGTCTTTCGCCACGCCGACCACTTCGCACTCTGGCATCAGCGTCAGAGTCCGTTGGATGGCGTTGCGATAGCCGACCTCGTCATCGCTGATGACGACCCGTATCGTTGTGGACATGGACTAGCAGGATACCTGACAGTGCGCACGAGGGGTGTTTGTGAAAGTGATGCCCGCAGAAACGGCTCGACGAAGGCGGCCAATTTTTTCCCCGCATCTTTGCCAGATACGATTGAATCAAGGGAATGAAACCAGCAATTCTGACAAATAATCATATGTAGTGATCAAAGTGCCAATAATCCTGAACCGGTGGCTATGTGGCCTCCTAGTCCTTACGGCTTCATGCCCTGGACATGCGGTTCTGCTGATGGATCAGATCGGGTCGAACCCGGCCCACATGAGCCAGAACGTCGAGGTCAGCATGGATGCCCCAGGGGGTCTATTCGAAGCGATCGACGACTTTACGCCTTCGACGACTAAAACACTGAACTGGATCGAGGCACACGTCCGCGTGAACAATTATTCGAGTGGGCCGACCTGGGCTAACACTTCCTATTGGCGAGTTGACCTCTATGCCGATAACTCTGGTGCACCAGGCGCCATCATCGCCTCCATGGTCGTGCCGGGTAGCTTGGCCGGCATCACTCAAGGCTACAGCTTTGGCAGTTCTGCCTTTCCTGCGAACGCGCTTGTCCACATCCCACTTCCAGGCGGATTTGTCGTGCTAGCCAGCACCAGGTATTGGATCGGTGTGGCCCCCCACGAGCCGGGGGCGCGCGTGTTCGGCGTCTCGCACAGCAACTTCACGGGTGGGTTTCCAATGAATGGCACATGCTGGAACATGGTGCCTCCAAGCGTGTTCTCAAATGTGTCGGTCGATCTGGCTTACCGGATTGACGGGTTCTAGGGACTGCCGACCGAATACCGACACAAGAGTTTCATGTGGGACCGGACAAAGGTCGCTAGTTCACTGTTCCGGCTATAGCGTTCACCAGGATATGAGCGCAAGCGTGTTTGTAACAGGTTGCCGAGGCAGGGTCTGCCTAGGGCCTCTGTGAGATTTGGGGGATTTATCGCTCTTAACTCACCGTTAAGCTCATGAAACTCCTACTATTCGGCCTCGCCAGTGTGGCCTTTCTATGTGCAGGATGCTCGACATTAACGACGACTCTTGACCGCCCAGAATCGGCGGTTCCGTCGCAACCGGAATCAAGCGAACAAGGGACACACAGGCTTTTTGTCTACTCGAAGTCGGTCGCTACCCCTTTGCTCTCTGTTGAAGCGGCCAGCGTCGCCTCAAAATTGGACGAACATTCCCTCTTTGCAGCCGAAAAGTTGCTGGCGAGCGGTTTGGAGCGTAAGCCCGATGACGCTGGCTTACACGCTCAAATGGCACGTTATCTCGCTCTGGGCAACGACCTTTTGGATGATAAGATGGACACGAAGAATAGAGAGACCTTGCTTTCCGAGACTTTCTGGAATCATTGCAAGACGTGCGTCGAGTTTGACCCGAAATGGAAGCCCTACGTGACCCACTTGGTATTAGGGACAGTCGCACAGAGGGCTCAAGAGCACATTGAACGGAACGTGGGCTTTAGCCAAACTTTAAATCTCAAAGATGGTACGGACCGGTACATTCCGGACCACATCGGGGCCATGAGCTACGTTTATGAAGCCACCAAGTTTTCATTTTCAGACGCCGCCGAATGGGCACCAACTTATTCAGCGATGGCAGATCAAATGGCTCAACGTGGATTTTTGAGTTCAGCCCTCTGGCTGGCCAACAGCGCGGGTGACATGGTTTCTGGATGCGTACCCGGCAAAGATCAAGAGTACTCCGCCAAGGCTATGATGACGTTTGTTGAGGGCCATGCCTTGACCGATTACTCGGAACAATCATCACTGAAAACTGCACTTGATCTCTATGAGCGACTGTACAAAGAAAATCAAGCTGCGCTCAACGAAGAAACCCAAGACTTACTCGGGGCATTGAAAGAGAAAATCAGACAAAAGGTTCCGTATGACGCAAACTCATGGTTCTACGGAACAGCTTTCTTCACCACTTATTAGCGGGAGCTTAACGACAACGTGTTTTTGCCAAAGATGGATTGCTCAGTCCTTGAAACCAGGTAAGCGCCGACCTTTGTAGTACCCGTCTGGGCTTGCACAGTGGTTCTTGGCGAGTGGCTCGCCACCAACGTTCTTTGTCTGCGTGATTTCTGGAAGGTCGGTTGTGTAGTGTGTCCGCCGCTTGGCTGTTCGTTGGTGTGAGAATTTGCGTTTAGGGTTCGGCATTACTTCTTCTCCCTGTGGAGCGTGGCTTTTTTCAGGTTGGGGTTGTACTTCATGAGCTCCAATTTATCCGGGGTGTTCTGTTTGTTCTTGGTCGTCACACAGTAGTGCTTATTATCCTCGGTACAGACCAGTCGGATGATTTCACGCTTTTCGCCTTTTTTCTTTGCCATTTAGGAGCCTCTCTCGGTCGGAATGGAGGTTGATTATGGCATGCCTGCCCTCTCGTTGCCAAGGACCAGCCATTCAGAGAGCGCGGGTTCGGCAAGTGCGGTGTCCCAGCAGTTGTGCCCGAGCCTAGGATAGAGCGTGAGTTTGCAAGCTATGCCGCAGGCCACCAAGTTGTCGTGGACAGCCAGGCTGGCCTGACATGGGACTATCATGTCACGTTGTCCGTGGAAGAGCCAAACCCGCTTTCCAGTCAGGCTCAGGGACAATTCCCGGGGCTCTCCCCAGCCGCAGAACGAAACGACCTGGTCGAACTTCAAACAAAACCCGGCAGGCAGGGCGAGGGCCCCATGGCCCCCCTGGCTCAGTCCCATGGCCACATGGCCGTCGGTTGCTAGCTCGTGTTTGCCGGCTAAATCGTTGAGTAGCGCCGACAATTCGGTCGAAAGTTCTGGCCAGAGGGAGTTAGGATCGCTTTTTTGTGGGATGACCACGAGGAACGGCCACTTATCTGGGTTTCGTGCCAGTTCCGCACCCAGAGAGTGACGTGCCAGTGCACCTAAGTCTTGCCCACTCTCTCCTTTCCCATGTAGGAACAGGAGGAGCCGATGAGGTGTCCGAACTGGTGGAACATGTACCAGATAGGGGAGTCCAGTCGTCGCTTGACTTGGAATCAAACCAGGCTTCCAAGCCTTGTCATGGCGTCTTCCAGGACGTCGTCCTCTAAGGCCAGGCAAAAGCGAACCCAGGGAGCCTTGTCCGCCTGACGTACGAAATCACTGGAAGGAACGGCCCCAACTCCGGTTCGCATGATCATTTTGTTGGCAAATTCTGCGCTGGAAAGCCCAGGCATGACCTTGTCGTAGCCGCAGAGCATATAGTAAGCCCCCTGTGGACGCTTTGGTTCAAGGCCAATCTTTTGCAAACCATCAGCGAACCTATCCCGTTTACCTCTGTACTTGTCGTTAAGCAACTTATAGAACTCGGGGCCAAAATGGTCGATACCTCTTGCGACGGCCTCTTGGAGCGGTGCAGGGGCGCAGGCGTAGATTGCGTCCACTGCCGAAGTCAAGGCGTCTGCCAGCGCAGGTGGCGCCAAGCAATACCCGATGCGCCAACCTGTTATCGAAAACGTTTTTGAATAGCTCCCTATCGTGACGACCCGGCCGGCCAGGGCCGGGAGGGAAGCCGCTGAAACATGGGGAATGTCAAAGGCCATGTGCTCGTACGTTTCATCGGTGACGATTAAGCCGTTATAGGCGTCGGCCAGGGCCCCCAGTTCCTGGACCGAAAACACCTTTCCAGAGGGATTTCCGGGCGTGCATACGAGGACAAACTTTGTCTTTGGAGACAGCGCCGCTTTGAACTCCTCAATGTCCAGGGACCAGTCTGGGGCATGGAGAGCGACGAACTTTGCGTCCACTCCATACCGGCGCAAGGCCTGGACATGATACGGATAGCTGGGCTCGAAGACGACGACTTCGTCCCCCGGGTCCAATAGCGTGGCGCACAACCCTTCGAAGGCTCCCGTCGCTCCACAAGTGACCACGATGTCCCGATCCGGATCCAGGTTATCGATCCCGTTGTACCAAGAGAGTTTCTTTGCCAGGGCCAAGCGAAGTGATTCAAGGCCTCGCGGGTTGGTGTACCTGTTCACTCCTTCACGTGCTGCAGCATTGGCTTGCTCAAGGACATAGGATGGGACCGGTAACTGGCAGACACCTTGGCCAAGGTTGAGCCCACCCACTTTGGCGACTTCGATCGAAATTTGTCGAAGCGCTGGAGGCACGATGGCTCCGGATTGCCGGGACAATTTGGCCAACATATCCGGGAGGATACACCGCGTGCCTTGGGCGTGACGGACTACGATTCTCCAGCTTGTTGCTTCTCTTGGGTTTCCAGTTAGGTAATGTCGCTGGAGTGCACGCTTGGAGGATCGTTCTGTGGCTCATCTTGGTGCTCGGCTTGTTCGGGTTTCTTTGGCTCGTCCGTGGGGTCTTGCCTCCGTTCCTCCTGTCGCTCGTCATCGTCGCCTTACTCGAACCCTTGGTCAGGAAGCTTGGCAAGCTAGGTCTTTCACGACCCATTGCCGTAATTGTCTCTTTACTCTTGTTTTTTGGGCTGGTTGGCGGGTTGATCGGGGGGTCGGCTGTGTCGATCGCCAATCAGACTCACGGGGTTCAAGAACAGATCGGCAAACAGATTGAAAACATCGCAAACTCAAACCCGGACCAAGTGTGGACTTCGGTCGATGAGTTTCTTAAGAAAAATGAGAAGACCCTCACACAGCTTCGCCTACCGCTGACGCGGCAAGAGATTTTCTCGAAATACATTGAGCCAAACCAAAAGCAGATCGAACAACAGGCTCAAAAGTTTCTGACCGGCGGAGTTTCGGGCATCCTGAATTTCGCAGGGCAGGCGTTTGTTTTTCTGCTCGTACCGGTGTTTGTTTTCGGGCTCTTGATGGATCTGCCGAACTTACGGCGGGCTGTCGCCCGCTTTATCCCTCCCACCATCCGCGGCAGTACGTTGACTATGGTCTCAGACATCGGAAACGTGTTTGAGGCATACCTACGGGGCTTGGTGACCACCATCGTCCTTTACACCCTTGTCATGGGTACAGTGCTCGGCGTCATTGGCGAATGGTATTTCATCATCCTGGCCCTCGTCGCTGGCGTCCTCTATCTCATTCCTGTCATCGGGGGGATTGTGAGCAGTGTCGTTATTTTTCTTGTCATCGGGTTCAGCGGGCAGACTAAGGGCAACCTGTTCCAAACGGATTCCTCCTGGGGTTTCGCTTTGATAACCGTTGGGGCAATGTTCGTTGTTGGGTTCCTCTACGATTCGCTCGTCAACCCAAGGATAGTCGGCAAAGCAGTCAAGCTCAATCCTGTTGTCAGTGCGTTTGTCGTTTTTTCGGCCGCAGCACTTTTTGGGTTGCCTGGCATGGTCTTGGCCTATCCGATCGCTGGGGCGATCAAAGTTATTCTCGACCGGTTGGTCAAGTTTACGGGATCGACCGAAGGTCTAGTCAAACTTCCCAGCATCCCGCTTAGACACCGGCTGACGACTGAGACTTAGAAGGCGTAAGGGGGTTCATGGACCCCCGTTTCGTCGACAATATAGGTCAGTAATTCACCAGGCGTGACGTCGAACGCCGGATTGAAGACAGGGCAACCTTCTGGAGCCAGGCGAACTTCTTCAATGTGCGTGATTTCCCTGTCGCCACGCTCTTCCACCACAAAACGAGACCCGTCTGGGGCGGTTAGGTCAAAGGTCGTCCTGGGCGCCGCAACAATGAACGGGACGCCATGGTGCTTCGCCAAGATTGCGAGCATGTAGGTTCCAATCTTGTTCGCCGTGTCCCCGTTGGTCGCTATACGGTCGGCCCCGACGATGACAATATCGACCTGTGCAGAACGCATAAGGGCGGCAGCGGCGGAGTCAACGACGCTGCAAAAAGGGATCTCATCTTTCATCAACTCCCATGCGGTCAACTTCAGTCCTTGTAAACGGGGCCTTGTCTCGCACGACCAGACCTGTCGGACCTTGCCTTGTTCGTGTGCGGTGCGGATAATTCCCAAAGCCGTGCCGTGGCCAGCAGTCGCGATCGATCCTGTGTTACAAATGGTCAGCACGTTAGCGTTGTCCGGGACAAGCTTGGCGCCGTTCTTGCCAATCGCCAAGTTTGTGTCCAAATCTTCACGCTCCATGGACTTGGCGATGCTCAAAATGCCCTCAAAATCTAAGACTGTTGCCTCCATGATCCGATCCAGCGCAGCGGCGAGGTTGACTGCGGTCGGCCGGGCTGATGCCAGACCGAGACGGGCCGGTTCTAGGTCATCAGCGTTTTTTGCAGCGAGAGCCATGCCATAGGCCGCGCATATGCCAATTGCGGGCGCCCCCCTCACGGCCATGTCCGTTATGGCTGACCGGACTTCCTGCCAAGTGGTGAGGTCCAACCACTTCTCTTCATGGGGCAACAACCGCTGATCGAGGAGCCGTAGGCAACCATCATCCCAAAAAAGGGGCTTCAGCACGGCCTTATTATGCAAGTTCGGAACTCTTTCGCAGGTCGACTTCTGGCCCTGGCCTTAACATATTATTAACAATTTCGTCTTAACATTTCTATGACTGTACTTGGCAGAAAGGATACAAATGAAAAAGATATGGATTCTTGGGTTGGCCGCAAGCCTTCTGACCTCAATGGTCGCATGCACCGGCTCTTCAGAGGCGCCTTCAGGTAGCGACAAGCCGTCCGGCGGGACAAGTGGCGCCGCCGAAAAGTCGAGCCTGACGGTCAAGGGCTCTGACACGATGGTCCAGTTAGCCCAAGTGTGGGCAGAGGAGTTCAAAAAAGTTCACCCGGAAATCGACGTCCAAGTTACTGGCGGAGGATCGACCACCGGGATAGCCGCGCTTCTCAACAAATCGACTGACATCGCTAGCGCCTCAAGGGCCTTGAAAGCTGAGGAAGCGAATAAGGCCAAGGAGGCTGGTATCGAGCCAAAAGAGCACACAGTCGCTCAAGACGCCCTGTCCATAGTGGTCAATCCTACAAACCCGATCAAGGAGCTGACCTTGGCGCAGCTCAAAGATATTTACACGGGAAAAGTGAAGAACTGGAAAGACCTTGGTGGGGCCGACATGGCGATCGTCGCGAATGGTCGGGAGTCTAGTTCGGGGACATATGGGTTCTTTCTCGAACATGTCCTCAACAAGGAACCTTTTGCAACTGAAGTCTTGACGAGCCCTGCGACCAACCAAATCGTCGAAAACGTGGCTCAAGACAAGGGTGGGGTTGGCTACGTCGGGCTTGGTTATGTGAATGACAAAGTCAGAGCGGTGCCAATCAAAAAGGACGCAGCGAGCCCTGCCGTTCATGGTGACGCAAAAACGGTGTTGGATGGATCCTATTCTTTGGCAAGGCCACTGTTCGTATACACGGCTGGAGAGGCGACTGGCGCGGCAAAGACCTTTATCGACTGGATTCTGGGCGCCGATGGGCAGGCTGTCGTCGAAAAACTTGGGTTCGTTCCTGTAAAGAAATGAACCGACAACGACTCCGCCTCGGTGAGAGAGCCATCGAATCGGCAATTTTTGCCGGCGGGGTCGCGGCGATCGTTATTGTCGGACTCATCATGTTCTTCCTATTCCGAGAGGGTCTCCCCCTGTTCGGAAATACTTCTGCTGCAGGTTTCTTCTTTGGAAAGAAGTGGCAACCCTCTTCGGAGCCCCCCCAGTTTGGCCTTTTACCAAATCTTTGGGGCTCGTTTCTCGTGACTCTTGGTGCCGCGGTGATCGCAGTTCCACTTGGAGTCGGCACGGCTGTTTACATTCGCTACATAGCCCCTAGGAGGTTGGCCGGGTTCCTGAAAGGGTTTGTTGAATTGATGGGTGCCGTACCTTCGGTCGCTGTTGGGTTCGTCGGTGCCGTCGCCTTGAGCCCATTGATCAAGGACTTCTTACATCTCGACACTGGTAAGTCTGCCATTGTAGGTTCTGTGCTTTTAGCATTCTTGGCGATCCCAACAATCACAACCATCGCTGAAGATGCTATGTCGATGGTTCCCAAAGAGTATTTCCAGGGGTCGGTCGCATTAGGTGCGACATATTGGCAAACCATCTACCGTGTGCTCATACCGGCAGCACGGCCCGGAATTGTTGCGGCCATCATGTTGGGGCTGGGTCGGGCCATCGGCGAGACGATGGTCGTCATCATGGTCACAGGCAATGCGGGCCTGTTGCCAGACCATGGGGTTTGGCACGCCTTCACGCATTCGGTCCGTACGATCACCGGAACGATTGGGGCCGAAGCCCTCGAAGTCGCCCAGGGCGAGCCACATTACCAAGCCCTCTTTATGCTTGGCGTTGTGTTACTCTTGATCACTGTGGCCTTTAACTCCTTGGCGGTCACGGCTCTTGGAAGGACGCGAAGGACGGCGCGCACATGAGTCTGGTTCTCGCCCACAACAAGCGTGATTCAAGGATACTTGCCCAAAAGCTGGCCTTTGCGGCCGTGGCTTTGATTGCCGCTGCGGTAGTCATACCGATTCTCGGCCTTTTTGGGTTTATTGCGTTTCAGGGTGCAAGCAAGGTCAACTGGGACTTTCTGACGAAAAACCCCAGTGCCCTCGACGCAAGTGGCGGGATCTTTCCCGCCATCATCGGTACGGCATGGTTGATAGTTTTCACAATTTTGCTGGCGATGCCCTTGGGTGTCATTGGAGCGGTTTACTTGACGGAATATGGAGGCAGGTCAAAACTCGTGACCCTGGTCCGTGCTGCAATTGTGAACCTGGCTGGCGTGCCCTCGATCGTCCATGGACTTTTTGGACTGGGTTGTTTCGTCTTTTTTGTGGGCGGTAGCATCGACCGGATCATACTGCGCACCTCAAAGCCAGTCTGGGGTCAACCCTGCTTGCTCTGGGGCGCTTGCACGTTGGCGGTTGTCATTCTGCCCATTGTCATTAAGTCCACCGAGGAGGCTCTTGCTGCAGTCCCCAAGTCTTTCCGTGAGGGGTCACAGGCCTTGGGCGCGACCAAATGGGAAACCATCCGGCGAATCATCCTGCCAGCCGCCCTCCCTGAGATTTTGACAGGCGCAGTCCTTGGGATCGGAAGGGCAACGGGGGAGACGGCACCGGTCATGCTCACATGCGCGGCGTCATTCAAGCCGACCTTGCCACAGGGACTTGGGGACCAGGCCATGCTGCTTCCTTATCACTTGTACTTTGTCGTCACGCAGGTTCCTAATGCCAAAATGGACACGAAATCTGCGATCGCGCTGGTACTCATTTCGTTTGTCGCCGCCAGCAGCATCGTAGTGATCTTGTTAAGGAGCAAATTCAAGAAGGCCCGTAAATGGTGAAGCCCATGCCCGACCACCCTAGCACGACAATTGAGCCTGGAGCCAGTATTGACAGCGAAGTTGCCGACATGACGACACAACGACCCTCCCCGCAACCCGGGCGCGGAAAGCTTTCGGCCAGAGGAGTCGACTTCTTTTATGGCTCGTTCAGAGCCTTGACGGGCGTCTCCCTAGAGGCTTACAGCAATGAAATCACCGCTTTGATCGGACCTTCGGGGTGCGGTAAAAGCACATTTCTGCGTGTCTTCAACCGGATGAACGACGAAATCCCTGGGGCTAAGATCACGGGAAAAGTCACTCTCGACGACGAAGACATCTATCACAAAAGTGTGGACGTTGCGACTCTCCGGAAGAAAATTGGAATGGTTTTCCAGAAGGCGAACCCGTTCCCTAAGTCAATATTTGAAAACGTCGTATATGGGCCACGAGTCCATGGGGAAAAGAACCGGGCTGTTCTCAGGGACACGGCAGAAAAGTACTTGAGAAAAGCTGCCCTCTGGGACGAAGTGAAGGACAAGCTCAATGAGTCGGCGTTTGCTCTTTCCGGCGGACAACAGCAGCGGCTCTGCATTGCTAGGTCGCTGGCTGTCGAGCCAGAAGTCCTGCTCATGGATGAGCCAACCAGCGCCCTAGACCCCAATGCCACATTCAAGATCGAAGAGCTCATGAAGGAGCTCAAGCAAGACCTCACGGTCGTTATCGTCACGCACAACATGCAGCAAGCGTCAAGGGTCTCCGACAAAACTGCGTTCTTCCTTCTCGGAGAAATGATCGAGCATGGAGACACAGAAAAGATTTTCACTGTGCCTCACGACCAGCGGACTGAAGACTACATCAGTGGCAGGTTCGGATAACATGGCCATGGCACATAAAATCTTGATCGTTGATGACGAGGCTCCAATTCTCGACGCAGTCTCGTATGCATTGAGACGGGAGGGGTACAAGGTGACTGTGGCCATGAACGCTGAAGCCTGTATGAGGGCCTTCAATACTGAGCAGCCGGATCTCATCGTCTTAGACGTCATGCTTCCATCTGTGAGTGGCTTTGACATTTGCAAAAAGATCCGGACAGAGCACGACACTCCGATCATCCTTTTGACCGCACGGACAGAAGAGCAAGACCGGGTACAAGGGCTCGAGCTCGGTGCAGACGACTATGTCGTCAAGCCTTTTTCTGTTCGAGAGCTGTCAGCTAGGATCAAGGGAATCCTTCGGCGACGTTCGCCTTCGGGCCAACAACAGAAAAAGGTTGTGTGGGGAGACATCACTATCGACGAATCTCGACATGAAGCCGTAGTCAGTGGCCATAAGCTGGACCTGTCACCGAAGGAATTCGCTTTGCTTGCATTCTTCATTCGCAATCCTGGACTTGTTTTTTCGCGCCAGGCGTTGCTTGACAGAGTTTGGGGAAAGGACGCCTACGTGGACGAGCGGACGATTGATGTCCACGTCAGTTGGTTGCGCGGAAAGCTCAGCCAGGCGGGCAAGGACAAATGGTTCAAGACAATTCGGGGAGTAGGCTACAAATTCTCTGGTGAGAATTGATGCTCCTCTGGATCGCGACGTTCCTGCTTGCAATCGCTCTAATCATTGCTCTCATGGTCTTGGCCCGAGAGCGGACGACGCACTCCCAGATCGTCCAACGGTTGGAAGAATCCCGCGACCGGCGTAAGCGAAAAGCCCTGAACTACAACCTCAAATTGAGGGCAGTCTCCGAGACGAGCGGAGCAGCCATAGTCATGGTCGACACGCTTGGGACAGTGGTCCACGCCAACACTACGGCCGAGGAAATGTTCGACATCGCTGAGGGCGAAATGGTGGGCAGGCCCTTGATCCAGTGCACGCTGTCTAACGACCTCGTCCAGTTTGCCCTAGAAACCGCCAAGCGCGGCAAAAAGGCTTGTCGCGACTTAGCCATGCCAGGGCCGGGGCCGCGCATCTTGCGGGTCAGCGTCTTTGTCTTCGAGGTTGGGTTGTCTGGCAAAAAGGAGGTTTTGTTGGTCATCGTCGACATCACAGAACTTCGTAGACTAGAAACGATTCGACGGGACTTTGTCGCCAACGTCTCGCACGAGCTTCGCACTCCATTGACCTCCATACGAGCCATGGCGGAAACATTGCAGGACGGTGCAATGGACAACAAAGAGGTTGCCGACCGATTCTTAGAAACAATCATTCGGGAGTCCGATCGCTTGACGAGGATCTCGGAAGACCTGCTTGTTCTTGCAGACGCGACGTCCAATGCGCCCGATAAAGAAGATTTTGAGCTTGCGACTCTCATCAATCTGGTCCTGGATCGACTGCGGCCGATGGCCAAGGAACGCCAAGTCGTGCTCGAAGCCCATCTTTTGGGCCACATCCCTGTGAGGGCTAACCAAGACCAAATCGACCAAGTTTTGTCAAACCTGGTTGACAATGCAATCAAGTACACGTCTCCGGGAGGGAAAGTGTTCGTCGAAGCAAAGATAGAGCCGGACACTATTGCCGTTTTCGTCCGTGACACTGGGATCGGTATTCTTGAAGAAGACCTGCCTCGAATCTTTGAAAGGTTTTATCGCGTCGATAAAGCTAGGTCACGCGCGTCAGGTGGAACTGGCCTTGGCCTGTCCATTGTTAAAAACGTTATTGAGGCGCATGGGGGTGAAGTCACTGTGGCCAGTGAGTTCAACCATGGCTCGACGTTTGGGTTCACCCTTCCGAAGGTGACGAGTTGAAGACATGCAGGTCACAAGAAACCAGTACGATAACGAACTAGAAGAACTGAGGAACATGGTGCTGACCATGGGGAGCGAGGCAGACAAAGCCTTAGACCTCGCCATGCAGGCCCTGACTCAGCGAAACGTCGACCTGGCCGAACAGGTGATTCAGAACGATGATGTCCTCGATCAACTTGACTTGGACATCGAGTCGCACTGCATTCGGATTCTTGCCCTACAACAGCCAATAGCCCGGGATCTACGACTTGTCGGCACTGCCATGAAAATCGTCACCGACCTTGAACGGATCGGTGACCACTCGGTCGACATTGCCAAAGTGGCAAGAAAACTGGCAGGGTCGGATGGCCATGGGCCACTCGCCGACTTTCCCAAAATGGCCTCTGAAGTCCGAACCATGTTGCACAAGTCCCTTGAGGCCTTTGTCAAGCATGACCTCAGTCTGGTGGAAGAAGTCGTCGACGCTGACGACAAGGTCGACCGCATGTATCGGATGATCCGCGAAGACCTGCATAGGACGATGCAGTCGTCGAGTTCCTTAGTCGTCGAAGGGTCGTATTTGCTTTTTGTCGCCCATTATCTGGAGAGGACTGCAGACCACTCAGTCAATATCGCCGAAAGGGTCTACTTCATGGAAACTGGAGTGCTCACTCAACTGGCGAAGAGCCATAAGGCCAATTCGTGACTGAGGCCTCTCACCGCAGATACAACCCTTTGTTAGACGAGTGGGTGCTCGTGTCTCCGCAACGTGCCCAACGTCCATGGCTAGGAGCAGTGGATTCAAACTTGGCAGAATCCAGACCTATGCACGATCCGGACTGCTATCTCTGTCCAGGCAATGTCCGGGCAAACGGCGCCATCAACCCTCAGTATAAGTCCACTTATGTGTTCTCGAACGACTTTCCGTCAATGACTGCCTGGGAAAGCGGGTCGCTCAGTTCGCAAAGCCTCTTTAAGTCCGCTCCTGTCAGAGGCGAGTGCAGGGTGCTGTGCTTCTCTCCCCGCCACGACTTGACATTGGCCAAAATGGACAAGGACCAGATCTTAGAGGTCGTACAGGTTTGGTGCGGCCAGATAGAGGAGATGGGCGAGCAGTACGCATGGGTCCAGGTCTTCGAGAATAAAGGGGAAGCCATGGGGAGTTCCAATCCACATCCACATGGCCAAATATGGGCTTGTGACGTCCTGCCCACTATCCCGGCGAAGGAAGACGTGGTGTTTCGAAACAACCGGGGGCTGTTGGCTAAGATTCTGGACGCCGAGATCAAAGAAGGCGTGAGGATCGTGGAAATGAACGACAACTGGGTTTTCTGGGTTCCGTTTTGGGCTTCTTGGCCGTTCGAAGGGATGTTGGCGCCACGCGAGCCATGCGCCCGGCTCTCAGACTTGTCGGCTGCGGCACGCGAAGACCTGGCATCGATCATGCGAAGTTTCCTAAGACGCTACGATCGTCTGTTCGATACCGAGTTTCCCTATTCAATGGGATGGCACGGAGCACCAAGCTTGCTGGCAGACCAGTCCCATTGGCACTTACACGCCCATTACTTTCCCCCACTATTGAGGTCGGCTTCGGTGAAAAAATTTATGGTTGGATTTGAGTTACTGGCCGAACCACAACGAGACCTGACCCCGGAGGAAGCAGCGCGACGACTTCGCGAGGCGTGACTCTCAGTAGGTTGGCTTGAATTCGTCCATCGCGGCATTCGCACCGCAGTACTGGCAAAGAACTTCGCAATTCGAGAGCTTGTCGGGATCGCCTAAGACCGTCTGCTTCTTTCTGACAAACACGGCGGTCACCATAGATATCGTGCTGGGACACCGTGTCAAATAGTGCGTCGCGCACAAATCTCTGACGCACTCGCATCTCCATCCTGCCCGATCCATGGCCTGTAGCTGGACCTCTTCAGAAAAAGCCATTAGCCGATGATGACGTGCTGAATGGCAATTTGGTTCTTTACCTCTGGCGCATCGAGTTGACGGCTGAGCCTTTTGTCCCCTAGAGTCTGCTATGCAAATGCAACACGTAGACATCTTTGTGTCCAGCCACGAGACTCCTTCCGAGGGTGACTATGCCGCCTCTCTGGGAGAAACTGCCGAACATCTCGTGCCGGTCGCAGGATCTTCGGGGGTTTGGGACTGCTGGGCTATTCCTGTCGATCCGCTGACGGATCTCCCAGGGCTTGAAACGGTCCTTGTCGAAGGGCTTGAGGATGACAGCACCCATGTTCGGCTAAAGGTCCGGGCAGCGGAACTAGGCAAGAGGATCAGGCTAAGAATATACGTGCTCAGTCAGTGATTTCGCTAGAGGACGTTCCCACAGCGTGATCCATTTGACTGACATAATAACGGCTTGGTTGTATGCACAACCATCTAATCGCTTATGTTGTCTGCAAGAGAAAACGAAGTTCTAAAGAGCGCCGCCAAGGGCCTAACATCATTAGAGACCGCTGAACTCTTAGGGATCAGCACTCACAGCGTTAACACCTATTGGAGGCGGATTCGACAGAAAGTTGGAGACTTGAACCGGGCCGGACTGGTTGCCTGGTACCAGAGTGAGAATTCGACGAAGACAAAGTCAGACGAACCGTGGATGCCCGTCCGCCGGACAGTGGCGTTCGTCAAAGCCAAGAAACGCGAGCCACGCCTCAAGTTTGTTGAGCCTGGCAGCCTGCCGAAGCAGTGGGACATCAGCGTCCATCCCGAAGATTTCCCAGTTCTCGTCCAGTCGATGGCAGAGTTCAGTGCTGGAGACCAGGAGTTCTTGCCCATCACGTACCGCATCTTGGCGCAGGGTTGGGAGATCGAGTCGAGCAATTTGTTCCAGGCCGTCCGCGACTCCGACAAACAGTTGGAAAAGCTGTTGGTCTACTCAGTAGATTCTCAGAATAGGGTTCCCTCAGGGCTCAAAGTTCTCCTGACTTTTGTCCGGTACCCTGATTCACAAGGGTTGGAAGTCCAAGATTCTTCCGATATTGTCGAGCAAATCGCCATGAAGAGCGAAAACCTGACCAGGTCGCTCATGAAGTTGGTTAAGAAGGATGATCGAAAGCGGATGGCTTCACTTCGAAGAAGTGTGAGTGAAGAGGGCCTGAATGTAGTGAGCTCTTCTGCGACTGCAGACATTGAGGGTAGGCAGACTCCAATAGACATTAAGTTCATCGTGGATCGACGTGGGCCGCGAACGAGGACGCTCATCGGTGGCCAAATCTACGCCAACGTTACGATCAAGCCGGTAGCAGCTAGACGGGTAATGTAGCTTCGTGCTCACGAAGGCTCTCAACTATTGGTCTTGTCCAGGTGGACTGGAAGGAACCCTATCTGTCCCAGAGTTTTTTCGCTTAGCGAAATCTTGTGGGTTCTCAGCAGTCGAGGTGGCCGTCGGTGCGCCCGGATCAGCTATAGGTACGGACTCGACAGAATCCCAGTGTCATCAAATCTTAGATGAGGCCAGGTCGGCCGGAGTAGACGTACTCAGTGTGGCAAGCGGACTCTACTGGGGCCGAAACCTGGGGTCAGCGACCGAAAACGAGCGAAAGGGGGCCCTGGAGGACCTATGCGCCATGCTTCGGATCACTGGGTGGCTGAAGGCAAAGACCCTCCTGACAATTCCGGGGGCAGTCGACGTGTTCTTTATGCCAGAAAGGCCATCCCAACCCTACTCCTTTGTCTGGGAACACGCAGCAGAGGGAATCAGGGCTGCGTTGCCCACTGCGGCAGAATGTGGCGTCCGAATGGGCATTGAAAATGTCTGGAACAAGTTTCTACTATCATCCCACGAAACTGCCCAGTTTATCGATCAGTTTGAGTCTCCATGGGTTGGAGCCTATGTGGACGTGGCCAATTTGCTCCCTTTTGGACATGCAGAAGACTGGATCCGGCACCTGGGCCACCGGATCGTCGGTGTCCACTTTAAGGATTTCCGGCGGGCAGTCGGAAACGCAGAAGGTTTTGTGGACCTTTTAGAAGGTGACGTCAATTGGCCGGAAGTCGTCTCAGCCCTGAGGGACGTGGAGTATGACGGCCCATGTGTGGCTGAAATGATCCCTTGCTACAAACATTTCCCGCTTGTCAGGGTTCAGAACGCTTCAAACGCCATGGATGCAATTTTGGGCTAGCGGTGAAACGACCGCAGGACTTGCGCGCCACATGTAACCGCTGTCCGACAGAAACTGTCGTGTATTGCATTGAGTCTAGGTTGAAACGATCCGAAGGGCCGAGTGCACCTCCATTTCGTCGGTATACTCGCCCCCGCACTATTACGTCTGGAGGACCAGAGTTTGAACCTGGCGATAGAAACCCGAACCCTTACCAAAACATACAAGTCTCGCTCAGGAGCGATCAATGTAGTCCACAACCTGGATTTGCAGGTTGAACCTGGAGAAATCTTTGGCTTCCTTGGTCCAAACGGCGCTGGAAAGACAACGACTATCAAAATTTTGCTTGGCGTCATTTATCAAACCAGTGGTGAGGCCTATGTCCTCGGCAAAGAGGCGGGGGATATCGAGGTCCATAAGCAGATCAGCTACTTGCCGGAAAAACCCTACTACTACGAGCATATGACCGGCATGGAGATCATGCAGTTTTACGCCAGCCTCTTTGGCATCAAAGACGACGACAAGTGCCGAAAACTGCTTGACCGCGTGAACTTAGGAAACGACATGAACAGGCCGATCAGCCAGTATTCCAAGGGCATGCAGCAACGTGTCGGACTAGCCCAAAGCTTGCTCAATGACCCTCAGATTTTGTTTCTCGACGAACCAACAGGGGGCTTGGATCCAATCGCCCATATCGAAATCAGAGACCTGATCCTTCAGTTCAGGGACGAAGGCAAGACCGTCTTCATCTCGAGCCACGAACTGAGTGACGTTGAGCGCATTTGCGACAGGGTCGCCATCATCAACAAAGGCGAAATTGTCGCGCAAGGCAGGCTCGAAGACCTTTTAGTTGGCGGGCGGATCGAAGTGACTGCGAACAACTGTACAGACGAAGTCGCTGCAAGTCTTCGCGGTGAAGACACCCTCGTTTCGATCAACCACGGACGAATGATTGTGGATCTGCCCGACTCGCTCAGCCCCAATGAAGTCGTTTTGAAGATTCAAACAGCTGGTGGGGAGATCGTAAGCGTCATACCAAGAAGGAAGAGATTGGAAGACCTCTTCCTTGAGGCGGTTGGAAAGGACAATAAAGCCAAAGGGCGGCAGCTCAAGAGCATGGTCGGGTCTACCGAAGAGGCCGCGTCATGAACGCCGTCGTCGCTATCGCCAAAACCACAGTAGGAGAAGCGATCCGCCGCAAGGTGTTGCTCATCATCCTTCTGATCGGAGCCTTGCTTTTGGCCATCGCCCCTGCTCTCGAGGCCCTCTCGCCTCGACAAGAAATGACAGTCCTCAGGGCCCTGACTCTTGGCGTGATCCAAATGACGAGCGCCGTCATTGCGGTTGTTCTGACGGTCTATATGATCCCCAACGAGATCGAGCGCCGGACGATCTATACGATCCTGTCCAAGCCGGTCCGCAGATGGCAGTTCTTGGTCGGTAAGTATTTGGGCGCAGTCAGCGCGCTCGGACTGATGATGGCCTTGATGACACTCGTCATGCTTTTCGTCTTCTTAATCACAAGAAAAGTCGATGGGGTCTCAGAACTGGCTGCGATCGCGAAGGTCCCCTTTGCCTTCTTTGTCCAGATGTCGCTCTTGGCGGCCGTCGCTGTGTTTTTCTCGACCTTTGTTTCACCGATCGTCAACTTTTTCCTTTCGGGTGGCGTTTACCTTGTTGGAACGTTGTTCGACTCGTTCTTCAAGACCTTGTCGGAGAGCAAGGACGTGCCCCAGGCATTGAAAGGAGTGGCGATTGTGATTCATCTGCTCGTTCCAAATTTTCAGTCATTCAATGTTCAAAACGCAGCGGTCAACCCGGGTCAGGGCATCCAGGGAGAAGGGATCATGTACCTCAATCTTGCCCTCTACGCTTTCACCTATATCGCGATCCTCTTGATCGGCGGCATCATCGTGTTTGAGAACAGGGAGGTCTGACCAAGATGCGACCGAACTTCAAGAAACTGTGGGCAATCATGGCCGGGCTGGCCGTCATTCAGGGCGTCATCCACCAAGGGTTTGTCTTTCCAAAATGGAAGAAGGACTATGCCCCCCTGTCGTCTGCAAATTTGCAGGGCCTGACTGCTGACCAGTTCCTCTTTGCCCTTGCAGGGTTCAGGGAACTCATCGCAGGCATCCTGTGGGTGCGTGCTGACACGTTTTTTGATGAAGGCAACTTTGACGCGATTTTGCCCATCATCAGGCTCGTCACGAAGCTCGATCCCCACCAGATTGACGTGTTCTCCGTCGGGATGTGGCACATTGCTTACAACTTCACTGACGAAGGTTCGCGGTCCGATCGTCGTTACATTCCCAGCGCGGTCGCTCTTGGTGTAGAGGGCACAAAAGCCAACTCGGACACCTACGAGCTGTTCTATGAGACAGGATGGCTCTACTACAACAAAATTGAGGACGACTATGCAGATGCAGCCAGGTGGTTCGAGCAAGCGATGGAGCGCCCAGACGTCATCACGGCTCGCCGTAACATCATGAACAACGCCTATCAAAGGGCCGGGGAGTTGGATAAGGCCACGGACTACCTCTTTAAGCTCTACGACGAGGCTGAAAAGCTGTTTGAAAAGGAGAAAGGGGACTTTTCAGTTCGACCGAACCGTGACGTCATTGAAAACAACCTCGACACCCACATCGTGCGGCTGGTTCAAAGAGGGTACTTTGCCAGAAAGAATGGCTACTATGACGAAGGCGACTACGACACAAAACCTCCCTTTGACGTGGGGTTCAGCGTGCGAGCCACGGTCGTCGAGTCCAAGGTCCTCAAGATCGAAGGCACCTGGAACGTGCTACCAGTCGGCACTCGGATCAAGTGCATCTTGAAAGACGAATCCTATCCGAAAGCCAAGCCGGCAGGCATGCAATGGTCGCAGGGCGACGAGGTCAATCTAGATCCTCCAAAAGAGTGGACGTACATGCAAGACTCGCTCTTTGTGAGAAACCAGAAGTTTTCTCGATCCATTGACATGTCTCGCGACCCACTCATGTACCCGTTTACAACTGAGAAGTATACGTTGGAGTTCTACTATAACCCTCGGCAGGCTCCTGCTTACATACAAGACAAGTTTGGGTGGAGCGGTGAAGGCATGACCGACCAGAATTTCTTGCGGACCGATGTTCGCGAAGGGCAACGCGTGGTCTATGCCAAATTCACTTTGAACAAGGACCAGCTCTTGCGGCG
>JAEURO010000089.1 GCA_016788345.1 Chthonomonadaceae bacterium | reverse complement strand
CTGAGTTGGCCTGGTTGAGCAAAGTTACCAGTTGACTATCGAGCTTAAGTGAGACAACAGTGTCTTTCTTTGGAACTTCGCCTTTTATCGCGAGCTTAAAGCGAGCCACTGCCCTTTTTGTGACACCTATCATTGAGAGTTCGACCTGTTGCCGAGCAGTCATGGACTTAAAGTCGGTCAACCTGGTCAATGTGACGTCGCGATCTGAAGTCAACGAGTTTGCGCCGAAGCTGACTCTTGCTTCATTGTTCTCTATGCCACCACCAGAGGGGCCAATCTTCTTTGCGACCGTCCCTCCAGTTTGCGATGTGCCGCCACCAGAGCCGCCTGACCCTCCACAAGCCGTCACAATCAAGCAGACACAAGCTAGTGCGGACAATGTCAAAGGTGTCCGTATGTTGAGTGAATGTTTCATCATCATCCTTCAGGCTCTGAAGGAGTGGATAAGTTGAGTTAGCTCACTATATGGCTAAGGCTCGTAGGACCAGATCACCCTTTGACCGCTCCCGCGAGCATGGCTTCATGGATCTTGTCGCGGAACAGCCAGTAAACAATGAGAACGGGGGCCATGACGATGACCAGCCCCGCGAAAAGTGCCCCCCAATCGCTCTGGTATTGCTGAGTCATCGTTAGGTTCGCAATGCCTAAGGGCAAGGTCTTTTTCTCAGGAGAAGGGACAATCACGAGGGCTAAGGAGTACTCGTTCCATAAGCCGATCCCTACAAAAATGGCAACGACAAGAAGTCCAGGTTTTGCCAGGGGCAGCATGACCTTCCAAAACGTGCTTGAGTGCGTGCAACCATCAAGAAGGGCGGCTTCCATGAGTTCGTTGGGTAGTGCGTGGAAGAATCCGCCCAAAACAAAGATCGTAAAGCTTAGTGAGTAAGCCACATAAACCACTGTCAAGCCCCAAAGGGAGTCCAGCATATGAAAGTCCCTAAGCAAAAAGAACAAGGGGACAATGACCAAAAAGTGGGGCACCATCATCTGACCCATAAACACCGATTGTATTAACTTTGAACCCTTGAAGGGGTACTTAGCAAACACATAGGCTGCCATCGCACTGATCGGGACGAGGATGATAAGAGAAGCCAGCGTCACCAAAAGGCTGTTGATGAACGACGTTCCTATTCCTGCCTTTTGCCATGCGTTTGCAAAGTTCTGCCATTGCGGATCACTGGGAAGCTCCCAAGGTGCTCCAAGGATTTTTTCGCCAGTTTTGAGGGACGACCACAACACCCAGCCGAAAGGTAAGACGACAACTCCGATGAAAACGGACAAGAACACGCCAATGCCAAGCTTTTTCATCTGGCCGCACCCGTTGGATCTTTTCGAAAGTACATCATGATCCCTAGGGCCATCAGCATGATCACGACAAGGTTGGCCATACCAATGGCTGTTGCATAGCCGAACTGAGAATTTGTGAACGCCTGCTCATACAAGTAGGTCAGCATGACCTCGCTAGCCCGGTCAGGCCCGCCTCTCGTCATCAAGGCAACAAGGGCAAAAATATTGGTCACGTTAACGACAAGGTAGACAACTGCGACTCTCTTTATTGGCCAAAGCAAGGGCCAAGTGACTCGCCAAAATCGGTTAAGTCCTGCCGACCCATCGAGCTCGGCGGCCTCAAATGTTTCCGCAGGCACTGATTGGATTCCAGCCGCAAAGAGCATTGTGTAAAAGCCCATCACGTACCAAGCAAAGACTAGCGCCACGGCTGCAAGAGCAAACCTAGAGTCTCCGAGCCAACTGGGAGGGTTGGCAATACCGGCTCCTTTTAGGAGTGAGTTGAGCAATCCTTGCGGATTGAGCACAAACTGCCATAAAACTGCCACGGCGACTAACGAGACGACTTGCGGAAACAGATAGACCGACTTGAGGACTTTGGCTACCGTTCCTCCAGGCCGCATGGCATGCGCGACCGCCACCGAGGAGAAAACGATCAGGGCGCCACATACTGTCAAAATGAGTAAGTTGTGGCACAAAGACTGCCAAAAAACAGAATCATGTAAAAGTTTGTCGTAGTTCTCGAAACCGACAAACTTCTTTTTCATTGAGAGCCCGCGCCATCGGTATCCCGAAAACTGCACCGCCTGGACAAATGGGACGATGACAAACACAGAGTAAAGGAGAGAAGCCGGCAACAGGAACAGAGTGACGAACAACCTGCGGCCCATAGCTAATCTATTCTAGTCGATATCAAGGGTCTTTGCCCCGATCCTCAGAAGTTGCTCTGCGCCCTCGGCCCAGTGGCAGACCCTGACCGGTCGGCCACAGTTCAGAGCGTCGCGTGCAAGTTTGTCCATGTTTCCCCCCGGGCGGACTTCGACCAAGTTCACGGCAAGGGAGAGACCGACGACCAGGCGGTCTCGAACCTTGTTCGAGTTTGGATGATAGTCCTTGTCCGGCTCCATGCATGACACGGCAAGGTCTGTCTTGGAGTCGAACTGGTAGCGCCAAAGCCTAGCTGCGCGAAACGGCTCCTCGGATAGCTTCTCACCCAGAGCTTTGAAGAACCCCTTGTCCAAGACGATGACGCGCGGCGCCCCCCATCTGAGCGGCACGACTGCCGACCGCTGATATTCGGGTTTGTCATGCCCACTGACAAGGACCTTTCCATCCAGGACTCCGCGTTCGGTCAGGGCCTCGATTGCTGCCAACCCACGCGAAGACGTGTTCCGGGACGAGAGGACACAAAAGCTATCCGACTCCAAAAGTCGCGAATTGCCATAGAGGAACAAAACTCCTGGAGGGTCGTGGTCGACTTGCTCGATTCGTTGCGGGTAGTGTGCGTCTGCCGCTGTGATCCATTGGACGCCTAGGGAAACGAGCCTTTCTTCAATCGCTTTTACCGAATTGATCCAGGCCGAAAGGTTTGTGGTCCAGGATTGTGCGGCCGCGCGCGACATGCCGTACTCCTCGATCAATGCCTCATGTCCTATTGTAAGGAACTCGTCTGGCGACCGTCCCAATAGGTCGTTCCGTGTGAGCACTTTCGTGACCGTTTTTCCGCCGATCCCTTTCGTTAATGCAAGGGCCAAGCTGAGAGTCCGTCGGGCCAGCATGGTTCAAACCAAAGAAACGGCCCTGAGGAAGATGTCGACAACTTCTTGTCCTTTGGTCTTCATGACATCGACGACCTCAGAATGATCCAGCGACCCTGACGCGAGGCCGCAACCGAGGTTTGTCACGACTCCAAGGCAGCCATAGGGCACACCGGCTTCTTTCATCACAATGGCCTCGCTGCTGGCTGTCATGCCAACAATGTCACCCCCGATTTGCCTCAAGTAGCGGACTTCTGCCGGAGTCTCGTACCTCGGACCGTCACATCCGACATAGACTGCCCTCGCCTGCGCAGTAGCCACGACCATCTTGCAAGCTTCTGACAAGTATGAAGCAGCCGGAAAGGGGACACTCATGTCCGTATGGACGACTTCGTCGTCAAAAAGGGTGAGTCTGCGGTATGTTAGGTCGATCATATCGGAGCAAACCGCAAGAGTTCCGGGCCGCCAGTCTTCGCGCAACGATCCAACAGCCGCGCTGGATAGACAGACCCTCGCCCCCGAAGATTTTGCTGCAAGAGCCATCGCCCTGTAATTCACTTTGTGGGGAGGCGTCTTATGGCCACCAGAGTGCCTTTGAATCAGGAGCACCCGCCTCCCATCTGAGGCTATAGTCCGCCCCTCTACGGCTCCAAAAGTTGTCTCAATCGTTTCGTCGTCTCCACCAAGAGCGTAGAGCAACCG
Source organism: Chthonomonadaceae bacterium (assembly GCA_016788345.1). Classification (GTDB taxonomy): domain Bacteria; phylum Armatimonadota; class Fimbriimonadia; order Fimbriimonadales; family Fimbriimonadaceae; genus JAEURO01. The sequence continues at coordinate 7,294 of JAEURO010000089.1, read as the reverse complement.
TCCAATTCCCGTGCCGCCAATGACGACTGCGTCTATGTTCGACACATGGCCATCGTACCCTGGGGCATACTGGTCAGATGCCTCAATCGATCACGTTCCATGGCGCAGCCAGGACGGTCACCGGATCTAAACACTTGTTGGACATCAATGGACGGAAAGTCCTTGTAGATTGCGGTCTGTTCCAGGGCCCACAAGAGCTCAGCCAACGAAACTGGACGCCGTTCCCGTTTTCGCCACATGACCTCGATGCGATCGTTATCACTCATGCGCACAATGACCACATCGGCATGCTGCCCAAGCTCGTCCGAGAGGGCTACTCTGGACCGATCTATGCGACGCCAGCAACAATCGGCCTTTGCAAAATCAGCCTGCCCGACAGCGGACGGATTCAAGAGGAGGACGCCGGCTACCACCGACGGCACGGCACCTCCCGACATCCGGATCCACAACCGCTCTATACAGAAAGCGACGCATATGAAGCCCTCAAGAGGTTCAAACCAGTACGGTACTTTGAGCTTCAGGGACTGCCGGGTGGCGCACAGTTCCGGTTCATGCCAGCAGGACACATTTTAGGGGCTGCATTTGCCGAAATATATTTTGATAATGGCGAAAGGATATTAATGTCGGGAGACATTGGACACAATGACCAGCCGATAATTAAGGATCCGACGCCAGTGGATTTTGCTGAATACTTGGTTCTGGAAAGCACATACGGAGACCGACTCCATCCAAAAGGCGACACAAAGGAACGGCTTTTTGAGGTGTTGAACCGAGCTGTCGTTGAGCGCAGTGTGGTCATCGTTCCCAGTTTTGCGATCGGGCGGACTCAAGAGTTGCTTTGGTACATTCATGAGCTTTACGAGGAGGGCAGGTTGCCTCGGATCCCAATCTACGTCGACAGCCCGATGGCGAACGCGGCCACGCTCCTCTATCAAAGCGAAACCGACGACCATGACAAAGACATGAGAATGGACATGTCTGAGGGCCGCTCGCCCTTCTCCGCCGACTTGGTCAGGTTCGTGAGGGATCGGAACATGTCAAAGCAGCTCAACGACATGCACGGGGCCTTCGTCATCATTGCCGGAAGCGGAATGGTGACAGGAGGACGCGTCGTCCACCACCTACGCCATCGCCTGTCCGACCCAGGTGCGACGGTACTCTTCACCGGTTATCAAGGAGAGGGCACAACCGGCCGTAAGATCCTAGACGGCGAACCCTACGTCAAACTCCTTGGAGATGAGATCGAAGTCCGAGCTAGGATCGAAAGGCTTGAGTCCTTGTCCGCGCATGCGGATTACCAAGACATCCTCGACTGGCTGGCGAATTTCAAGACTGCACCTAAATGCACGTACCTTGTCCACGGCGAACCGGAAGCCCAAGACTCTCTCAAGAAAAAGATCGAGAGCAGTCTGGGCTGGGCCGTCGAAATTCCGGAACAAGGCCAGAAATTCGATCTATTTTAGAACTACTCCGCCCTCCGATTCAGCCTTGTGAAGCCTGACCACCGCTTTCGTAAGTCTTATTTGACCGGCCTTGTTGCAGTCTGTCGCCGGGGTTGCCATCAAGAGAAACTCGCGTGAGTCTTCCAAGTGCTTCGCCGTCCAATCGATCTGCATTGCTGTGTTCGGGCCGCTTGGGAGTGCCCGGCACCTCTCAAATTGATTACTGGTTCTGGTCCTAAGCAGGAAATTGCAAAAATCAGCGGACTGTTCAGGCACGACAAGTTCCTTAGCACTGCTGTAACTATTAAGATCGGTGCCAAAAAACTCCTTGGCTTGAATGTTACATTTACGGACGTGGAGTTCGTGATCGAGGACGAGAAGCACAATGGGCACCTCACCAAGTATCTCGGCTGCCACCTTGCCTGGAACATCTGGCTTTCTACACCGTTGCAATACGGCGACCAGCGCACTCGCCAATCTTCGCTCCGTCACACACTTGATGTATTGTGCCGTAAGTTCTGCGCGGCTCAAGCACCCAGTCTTTCGGCGGATTCGGTTCCAATAGGTGCCGAGTGTCCCAGCGGCCACACCCAATGAATACCCAATAGATCGGTCGGTCTCTCCTAAGACCGCAAGTTGAAGCACTTCGAGTTCGCGTTTTGACAACGACTCGAACGATATGAACCGGATTTTTCCGTGCATTTTTTTCGCTCTCCATGTCCCGAGAAGTTTTTTCTCAAGAACGAGACAATCATACACCAAAAAGTATACGGTTTCCAGATAATTTTTTCGTCATCTCTGTGTCAGTGTTTTCAATTACGTCCCGACAAACGGACACTATCAAACAGTTTCCGCTGGGCCAGAAAGAACACCCCGACCACGGGAATTGAGGCCATGACAGAGAAGGCTGTCATGAGTCCAAAGTCGCCACTTTTGTCAGCCGTAAAGAGTTGAACGGCATACGTCAAAGGCAGTTGGCTACTGTCCGAAACGTAGATAAGTGGCCCCATAAAGTCGTTCCAAGCCCCAATCGCCGTCCACATTCCAATCACAACTAGGACAGGTTTGAGTTGGGGCAGGACGATCGACCAATAGACGACCCAAAAATTGGCCCCGTCCAAGTAGGCGGCGCTCTCCAACTCGCGAGGGACGGACTTGAGAAACTCGCGAATGAGGAACACAAAAAATGCTGATGAAGTGAAAGTCGGCAGCCAAATGGGTACGAGCGTGCCGTATGCGCCGATCTGCCGCCAAAGTAAGAATTTTGGAACTAGTGTGACGGCAGGAGGCACAAGCATAGTTCCCACAAGGAGCGCGAACATGACGCCCTTTCCTGGGAACTTAAGCCTGGCAAAAGCAAAGGCCACAAGCGGACAGCTCAGGCAAGTGCCCAATACGCTCATGAACGCAAGAAAGAGAGAGTTCTGAAAGTAAACGAGACCGTGGTTCGTTTCAGCTGGCAGCCATTCGAGGGCATCAGAATAGTTATCCCATCGAACCCCTACTTTTCGAACCGGACTAGTGTCGTCAGTGGTGACGACCCTGCCAGCAAGACTTGCCGGTGTCAGAATTTCCACCTCACGTTCACCTCCAACGTTGACTCTTCTTTCAAACCCTGTCGCCTCGGTTCCATCTACAGAGAGTCTGACGACAGGTGCAGACCTTGCGGCCGGGCGAGTCTCTGAACTGTCTACGTTCAACCGTGTCCCTCTGAGTAAGAATGGTCTTTCGACTTCTAAATGAAGAGAGCCATCACGGGCCTCAATGACAGTCCCCCAAACGGTTTCACCTTGCCACTGGGTTGTGACGAGGGGCCGCTCTTTGTCGAAATAGCTATGCCGGACCGAGATCTGAGGGATCCATGTGATTCTTTGTCCCGTGATGTCGCCATACTCTTTGAAGCTAGTGACAACCATCCAGGCTACAGGCAACAATAGGATCAAAGACACCGCACAAACGGCAAGAATCCTAAACGGCCCGATGGCGTCTGACTTGTTCGTGGCCCGCCCGAAAATCCAAGCGACGAGGACAATGACAGAAAACATGAAGGTGCCTTTCAGGGCAGTGTCTAAGGGAACTGCCCCGATCAATAGTCTTGCCTCCTCGCGGGACATCATGGCCAAGACTGAAAACAAGGCTACACCTCCCATGCACCAAACCAAAATCCTCACGTACTTTCTTCGAGCAGCCCAATCGTGAGACAAGGCCAGCCGGATACCTGCGGTTATTGCGACCAACGACAGTGCCGCCGTGTAAAGCCAAAAGAAAGGAAGCACGGGCCAAACGATAGGCAGAGCACCAACACCGCGAGCTCCACTCGACGGCGACAACAGAGTGCCTCCGACCAAGCAGACTGCGCCTCCAAGGCCAAACATCGCGGCGACAAGCCGAGACTTAGCTGAGTCGACCCGCTTCGAGGACTGGACTAGCGACCAAATCGAATGTCCTATGAGGCAGATTCCTGCCCAAGTCGACAATCCGCAAAGGATAGACCACTGGTCGACCTTCACAACGTGGACTCCTCAGTCACATATCGGCGGGCCACCAAGAACTGGATCGCTGTCACGACCATGACCACAGCAAAAATGATCCAAGCAAGAGCCGAGGCATAGCCCATCCTAAAGTAGTTAAAGGCGTTCTGAAACAGGTGGAAAACAGGTACCAGAAGACTGTCGTTCGGACCTGCGCTGTTTCCGCCAGAAGAGATGAAGACCGCGTCGAATGTCTGCAAAACCCCACTGAACCCCGTGACCGAATTGAAAAAGACGAGCGGAGCCAGATGCGGCAGCGTGACAATTGAGAACTGTCGCCATGGTCCGGCTCCGTCCAGGGCCGCTGCCTCATAGAGCTCCTTGGGAACGCCTCTTAGCCCGGCGAGCCATATAACTATCCCGCTTCCGGCACCACCTAGGCCCATCAGGACAAGCGTAGGTTTTGCCCAGTCCTCTGCAGCGAACCACCCAGGCGATGGCAAGTGGAACCAATCGCCCACTGTCGCAGACCACAACGAGTTTGCCAGGCCAATCTTGGGGTCTGGGTGGAGAATCCACAACCACATGACGACCGTTGCGACCCCTGGAACTATGGACGGCATATAGACAAGGGACTGAAAGAAGCCTTTCGACCGATTAAGCGAGTGCAGAAGCAGGGCAATCGACAACCCAGTCACAAGACCAAGAGGAAGTCCGATACCAGCCAAATAAAAGACGTTGTAGAACGCCTTGCCTAGTGTCGCTGCGTCTGACCCGAAGAGGTCTTGGTAATTTTTTGCCCCGACCCATCTCGGCGACTGAAGGATGTTCCATTGGGTGAAACTGACGACCGCAGAGGCAACAAGCGGACCCAACGATAAGATGACAAAACCTATAGTCCAAGGGGCAGCAAACAAGTGCCCTGCCCAAGCTTCTTGCCTGGCACGACGACCCTTGAACGCACCGCGTGCACGAGAAGCGACCAGTATGAGAGCTGCCACCACTCCAAGTGTTCCAACCACTGTCGGAGTCACGAGGTCGGCAATAGGGCGAGAGTTGGCCACCTCTCGATCATCTAGAACCCTTTGGACGGCTTGGCGCGCAAGTGCAAGGGCCTCCTGGCTAGACAGCTCACCATGAAGAACGGCGTCAGTTGCCCGGTTCGACTCGTCCCATAGAACTTTGCCTGCAAACGACACAGGGCGAGTCACAGCCATGTCCAGTAGCTCGGAGTGGAGCTTGACAGCGGCCGCCAAGTTTGCGTTCTTTGGGAGGAAGTCGCGCAAGCTCGCCAGGTTTGTCGGCTTGTGAGCAGTGATTCTTGGAAAGGTCATTTGCCCTCTGGCCCGGTTCAAGTCGTCCTGATGTCTTACCTCCATCATCCGGCCCTCGAAGCTATTGACGAACTTGATGAATTCCCAGGCGTCTTCAACCCGCTGGGCGCCTCGGGGGATGGACCAGGCAAATCCACCTGCCCAAGTCGTCCACGTATGCTTGATGCTTGCAAACCGGCCATGCTTTGCAAACCGGTCATCGGGGACAGGAGGTGGCACCGCTCCAAAGTCGAGCTTTGGCGCATACCGTGCGATACCCGCCAGTGCCCAGTCCCCGTCAATTTTCATCGCGACCTGTCCTGTAAAGAAAGCGTCGTTCTCTTCTCCCCGAAACGTTGTCGCGAACCGGTCGGAGTTTTCGGCCCCTCCAAGGACTTCATAGCAAGATCGAACAAACTCCAAGGCTTCGATCGCTTCAGGGCAATCAAGCGTGCATGTTCTGCCGTCTGGGCTCATGAGCTGCGCGCTATTGAGTGCCGCATACATTGTGAACCAAGCGTTACCAAAGTTCGGGATGAACCCTGCCCTCCGTAGCGTCCCGTCCGGGTTCTTTTCCGTCAAGACCTTACTGTAGGCCAGAAGCTCAGACCACGTGCGAGGGGCGCGGCCTGGATCGAGGCCGGCACTCCGTAGCTCAACGGCCTTCTCACGGAACACGGCTCGGTTCCAGGTCAAGATCCGAGTGTCTGCCATCCAGGGAACTCCATAAACCTTTCCCTCGAAACAAGCCTCGGCCCAAACGGAAGAATAATAGTCGGATACCTTGAAATCAGGACTCCGAACAATCAGGTCATCTAGCGGCATGAACGCGCCACGAGACGCCCAGTCTGCCAACGTGAATCTGTCTTGATAAACGACGTCCGGCGGCTGGCCACCAGCAATCGCGGTCATCAGCTTTTGAGGGTTCATTCCGCCAGACCCCATCATGAGTGTCTCGACTTTGAGACCTGGATGCCTGCGCTCAAACTCGCGGACAACATCCGTCTGCCCTTTGTCGTTTGGCCCCAAGGTCACGCCCCATACGATCAGCTTTCTGACGGGCTCAGCCGTGGTCACCTTGGCCAATACAACGAAAATGATAAGTAAGAGCAGACACCGCATGATCCTCAAACAGTCCCGTGAACAAAGGATCGCTGTTGCGCCTGGACGAGGCATCTTGCGACAGAGTCTACTGCAGTCCAGAGCTGTTCGGACTATCATCATTGTGTGAACTGCCACGATTGGATCCAAGAGGGACGGCGACGGTTGGAAGCTGCCGGAATTGAAGAGGCTCTCTTGGACGCGCAGCTCTTGGTGGCCCATTCAGCTGGCCAGGACAGGAGTTGGGTCCTGGCACACCCAGAGGCCGGCATTACTGACACCATTGATCTGCTCATTTCCCGAAGGGAGCGTCGAGAGCCGCTGAGCTACATCCTCGGATGGCGTGAGTTCTTTGGACGAAAGTTCTTCGTAGAACCTGGCGTGCTCATCCCGCGCCAAGACTCAGAGACGCTAGTCGAAGTGGCCCTCGACGGATTGGGGGGCAAGGTGCTCGATGTGGGCACCGGTACAGGCTGCTTGGCTGTGACGATCAAGCTTGAGCGGCCAAATTGGATGGTGGCCGCCTGCGACGTGAGCACCGCTTCCGTGCGCCTCGCCCGAAAAAACGCTAGGAACCAAGGCGTCAATGTCTTAGTCACGAGGTCTGACCTCTTCGAAGGGTTTGGAGACACGAAATTCGGACTCATCGTCTGCAACCCTCCTTATGTCAAATGCGGTGCGACCCTCCAACCTGAAATCGCAGATTGGGAGCCACCTGAAGCCTTGTTCGCTGGGCCAGACGGCTTGGACATTTATTGTAGGATCTCCCACGAGGCTAAGGGATACTTGATGCCTTGGGGGCGCCTAGTATTGGAGATTGGAGACGGCATGGCACCGTCTGTCACCGATTTGTTCCAGACCTCCGGCTGGGAGGTCTTGTCGACACACCAAGACCTGACTGGAACCGATCGCGCGCTGACTCTCAGGCCGGTGCCTTAGCCTCCTTTTACCGAGGGATGAAACATGT
>JAEURO010000088.1 GCA_016788345.1 Chthonomonadaceae bacterium | reverse complement strand
CCAGCGTCATCGCTCGGCTCCAACGTCCGGCCCTAATTTTCGCCCACAACAAAACCTTGGCAGCCCAACTGTGTCAGGAGTTCCGGGCCTTCTTTCCCACCAATTCGGTCGAGTACTTTATCAGCTACTACGATTACTACCAGCCGGAAGCCTATGTGCCTGGCAGCGACCTTTACATAGAAAAGGACTCGTCAACGAACGAAGAGATCGAACGACTTCGGCACTCCGCGACTCAGGCCCTCCTCGAACGCCGTGACGTCATTGTGGTCGCGAGCGTGTCTTGCATTTACGGCCTGGGTTCGCCCGATGTTTATGCCGACTCCGTCGTGACGTTCGAAACTGGCGAGGAGTTTCCTATGCAGCTCGCCATGGAAAAACTTGTCCAGATGCAGTTCTCTCGGAACGACATGGTGCTTGACCGAGGGACGTTTCGCCGAAAGGGAGACGTCTTGGACATCTTGCCGAAAGACGAGGAAATCGTCACTAGAGTCGAGTTCTTCGGCGACACCGTTGAGCGTATCCGTCTGGTCGATCCGCTTACGATGGACACCTTGGACGAGCCCAAGAGGTGCTCGATTTTTCCGGCAACGCACTATGTGACTCCATGGGAGAGAATCGAAACTGTACTTGGACAGATCGAGCGCGAGCGAGACGCGCAAGTCTCTTACTTTAACGACTGCCAAAAACTCTTAGAGGCTCAGAGGCTCAAACAACGAACGGACTTTGACCTGGAAATGATCAGGGAGGTCGGGTTCTGTAGTGGAATCGAAAATTACTCTCGCTACTTTGACGGGCGACAACCTGGCGATCCGCCTTACACGTTGCTCGACTTCTTACCAAAAGACTCGATCGTCTTCATCGATGAGTCACACGTAACGCTGCCTCAGATCAGAGCCATGTACAACGGGGATAAGCAGAGGAAATCTGTGCTCGTCGACTACGGTTTTCGTCTCCCGAGCGCACTGGACAATCGGCCTCTAAAGTTCGATGAGTTCTGGGAGCGTGTGCCGCAAGTCGTGTTCGTCAGTGCGACACCTGGCCCGTTCGAAGACGAGCATGAGTCCAACCGGGTCCAACAAGTTATTCGGCCCACGTACATAGTCGATCCAGAAGTTGTTGTCAGGCCGACAAAGGGCCAAATCGACGATTTGATCTATGAGATTCGCACCAGGGCAGAGAAGCGTGAGCGGTCTCTCGTGACCACGTTGACCAAAAGGATGGCAGAGGATCTAACGGCCTATCTGGAGGATGTCGGAGTGAAGGTCAACTACATTCACTCCAATATCCATTCTCTGGAGCGCCCTGAGATCTTACGCGACTTGAGACTTGGCGTTTACGATGTTGTCGTGGGGGTCAACCTTTTGCGAGAGGGGCTCGATCTGCCAGAGGTCACCTTGGTAGCGATCCTGGACGCTGACAAAGAAGGGTTTTTGCGGTCTGAGACATCTTTGGTCCAAACGATCGGACGCGCCGCGAGAAACGTCGGCGGAATGGTCATTCTCTACGCCGATTCCATTACCGGTTCGATGGAAAGGGCAATTGCAGAAACAAATAGGCGCCGAGACATACAGCTGCGCTATAACGAAGTCCACGGCACTACCCCTACGACAATTGAGAAAGCGGTGCGCGAGACCGTGAGATCGTACGAAGCAGTTCGTGAGGAATCCGTCGCGTACAACGCAGTGCCGTCTGTCGAAAGTGACGGGACAAGCCCTCTCCTGAGCATCGGGGCAGAAGGTGCACGGGTATGGGTCAAGGCAGACGGGTCTGAATCTCTGGATATTTCAGACATTCCCCTGGCAATCTCTGAGTTGGAAAGAAAAATGAAAGAATTGGCCAAAAACATGGAGTTTGAGCGGGCTGCAGAAGTTCGTGACGAAATCTCTTCTCTTCGAAAAATCATGGGTGTCAGTGATGGTCGGATTGGAGACTCTGCACGAAGGAAAGACCCGCGTCGGCGTCGCTAGTCTTTAACTCCATCAAGAGTTCAATTGAGTACAATGTCTTTTGGCCAGCAGAGCTTGGCATAATTTGGACCATGGCAAACATTGCAGACATCGAAGGTATCGGCCCCGCCTATGCGGAAAAGCTGACAGCAGCAGGCGTTAAATCGCTCGACGACCTCCTCTCGACAGGTGGCTCGAAAAGCGGCCGCACGGGCCTGGCAGAGAAAACTGGGATCAGTGAGACTCTCATATTGGAGTGGGTCAATAGAGCTGACTTGGCACGGATAAAAGGGGTCGGGTCAGAGTATGCCGATCTGCTGGAAGCCGCCGGTGTGGACAGTGTCCCGGAGTTGGCCCAAAGGAACGCCGCAAACCTCTCGGCAAAGATGGCAGAAGTCAACAGTGCAAAGAACCTTGTCCGATCCCTGCCCAGTGAGACCTCAGTTGCTGACTGGATCGAGCAGGCTAAGACGATGGACAGGGCAGTCACCCACTGACGGGCAATTCTCATCTCATCGTGCGCCCAGAGCAGTAAGTCCGAGCCTGGGCGCATTGATTTTTGGTGGTAGCCTGGTGGCCATGTCCGCAATGTTCGACATGGATCCCACCGTTGAAAGGGCACAAACCATTCCATCACGGTTTTACACTGACCCAGCAGTGTTCGAAAGTTCAAAGGAATCCGTGTTCGCCAAGAGTTGGCAGATCGCTGGAACCTTGGATGACATCAAAGTTCCAGGCCAAGTATTTCCGTTCCAATTCCTGGATGGGTTTGTTGACGAACCCCTCGTCTTGACTCGAGACCGGGAAGACAAAGTTCATTGTCTGAGCAACGTGTGCACCCATCGCGGAAACGTGGTTGTTGAGGGTTGTGGCAACATGAACAGTCTTCGTTGCCGCTATCATGGTCGAAAGTTTGGGCTAGATGGTGGATTCCAGTTCATGCCTGAATTTGAAAACGTCGAAGGCTTTCCGTGCGAAGCCGACAATCTTCCGAAGGTCGATTTTGGTTTCTGGAAGCAGTTCTATTTCACTTCTCTTGCCCCCTCGGTATCTCTTGAAGCCTACTTGCACGACATGGACGCAAGGGTTGGCTGGATGCCGATCGAGCATTTTCGACTAGCCCCTGAGCGGGCCAGGGATTACTTGGTGAAGGGTCATTGGGCGCTTTATGTGGACAACTACCTTGAAGGCTTCCATATCCCTTACATTCACTCAGCACTCAACGCGACGTTGGACTACGGGGCGTATCGTACGATCCTGCTAAATCATGGCAACTTACAACTTGGAGTCGCCGCGAGTGGGGAAGAAGCCTTCGACCTTCCAGTGGGACATCCAGACTCAAATGACAGAGTCGGTGCGTTCTATTTCTGGCTCTATCCCAACCTCATGTTCAATTTCTATCCGTGGGGTCTCTCAGTCAATATTGTCAGGCCGATTGAACCGGGCCTGACAAAAGTGAGCTTCATTCCTTATGTTTGGAACGAGTCTAAGCTTGGATCAGGGGCCGGCGCGGCACTTGACCGGGTCGAGCGGGAAGACGAGGCCGTCGTAGAAATGGTACAAAAAGGACTCCATTCCAGGTTTTATGACCGCGGGAAATTTTCACCAAAGAGAGAAAGCGGAGTCCATCAGTTCCACTGTATGCTGGCCAGGTCTTTGGGATGAAACGACCCGCACTTGCAGTCCTCTACTTGGCCTTTGGCCTAGCAACTGGGGCTTTTGGGGCCCATGGCCTCCGGCCACACATCTCGCCCGACCGCCTCGCGGTCTTCCAGACAGGTAGCACGTATCAGGTTTATGCCGCCCTTAGCTTGCTGGTTTTGGCTAACTACATTGATGAAGAGGTGGGCGACTGGCGGCCTTGGTGGGTCGTGTTTGCCGGGTCGATAGTGTTTTCGTCTTCCCTATACGCGCTGTCGACGACGGGGATCAAATTCTTCGGGGCCGTGACTCCAATTGGGGGAGCCTTGATGATTGGAAGCCTTGTTACTTTAGGCATAAGTTGGTTAACAGCGAAAACGAAAAGTGCCCCGGCCAGAGTTTCTGACCGGAGCGATTGTTCACGACGTTCGTAAGCTGGAGTCAACCAGTTTACTTACAGGGTGTCAAGTTAAGCTTTTCGTCTGCGAGCGATCAAGGCGGCTACACCCGTCGCAAGGATGACCATGCTGGCTGGCTCAGGGACTGCCGAGCTAGTGAAAGACGAGGTGAACGTCGTGATGTTGCCCACGGTCATGGCGTTGGTCAAGCTGAAGCTGAATGTTTCTTGGCTCCAACCAGCTCCAACATTTGGTCCAGCGAAGGCAACCGAGTTGCCGACTGTCGAGCTGGCGCCAGCGTTTGACGGGTTCAGGAACGAGCCGCCTGCGAACGTGATGGTCAAAAATGGATTGTTGATGTCGTTGGTGAAGAACCTGACGCTGCCTCGGCTCATCAGATAGTACTGGCCGTTGATGACCGGAGTCAACTGAACCGGATCCATTACAAAGTGGGCGTTCGAAACTGATCCGCCTCCCGTAAGGCCAGGGGTTTCAAGTGTCAAGCCACTGGCGGTCCAGACGCCGGACAAGGTGTTGTTGGTCCTGTCCCACGTGAACAGCGGGCTTTCGGCGACGGTGGATGGATCTGCAAAGGTCGCAACCGTGAAGGCGTGCGCCGAAGCTACAGAAAGGATGGCAAATGCCGTGAACAGTGATTTTGTCATCTTACGATTACCTCTTCATTCAAAAAGCGCTAGCCTTGAGCCAAATTCTCCATCGGCTGACGCAGGCCCAAATTGGGTTGTCTGCATCATACTGCATTTTAGTGTCTGGACGGGCCAAGACCAGGCCATTTCTAGCGTAAATACTGGGGTAATTTCATTTTTTGTTCAGAGAAGGGTGCTTAAGTCGGATCATCCAGACCAAAATCGTAAGCGTCCCGCCCATCCTAGCTTCAAAACGAGCGGGACCAAGAGCCAGAGTTATGGCGACGGACGAACGCCCTTGAGCGACAAGAACGGGTCACTGAACTTGGGGTCGGTTCGGAGACCCTCGTCCGTGAGGGTTCCCATAAACACAACTAGGGCTTGTTTCTCGTTTTCGCTCAGGTTCAATCGGCGAGGTTGGCCATTTTGCCCCCGAAGAATGGGGTCGAGGAAGGTGTTGTTTTGAACGCCATGGTCATAGAACTCGACCACGTCCCTCAGAGTAGCGAAGCGGCCGTCGTGCATATACGGTGCACGCAGCGCTATGTTCCGCAAGGAAGGAGACTTGAAGCGCCCGCCTCCCGGAGTGTTCAGGTCAAGTCCATTGTTCCTTGCTTGGGTGCTGATCTGTGATGCAGCGACATGGCAACGGTTGCAGCCCCGTGAAATGTCTGGAAACCCCTGGATAGGTTGGAACAGGCGTAATCCGAGGAACTCCTGTGCGGTCAAAGTTTGCTGGAAATGGGGGACACCGTTGGCATCGAAGCAAGAGTCGAACTTTGTCCTGTAGCTGACGATGGATCTAATGAATTGGGCGAGGGCCTTGCTGATGCGGTCACTGGTGACTTGTTCCGAGCCAAACGCATCCAAGAACAACTTCTTGTAAAAAGGTGTACTGGACACTCGGTTGACGGCCTCATTTAAGGTCAAATCCATCTCGACGGAGTTTTGAATGGGCTGTAAGACTTGGGCTTCCAGCGTCGCTGCCCGCTCGTCCCAGAAGAACCTTCCGTTCGGGTAGTAGCGGGAGCTTGCGATACCCATGGAGTGCCGGTCCGTGAGGCCACCATTTAGCCCGCGGCTGAACCTATTCGGATCGGAAAAGCCGTTCTGCTGAAGGTGGCAAGATCCACATGAGGTCGTCCGGTTCCTGGATAGTTGCTTGTCATAGAAGAGCACACGCCCAAGGGTGGCTCCGAAATCAGTGATCGGGTTGTTCGCCGGCGTATTATCGGCAAAAGCGACGTTTCCCAATGTATTTGGGTCGATAATGTGCCTGGGATATGGGTTTCTATTGTCCGCATATCCATAAGGAGTGGAGGGAAGGCTTAGTTTTCCGGTTGATTGAACGGAAGAGTGCCCGACGAGCCACGGGATGGCTGAGACGCCCGTGACGACTAGTTTTGTGAGTAGTCTCATCGTTGAAAGTCCTGTGACAGGGGTCCAAGTCGACCCCCAGTCACCCAGAGTATGGCTTAGTACCGTCTTCGAGTGACACAACGTTAGAATTTTTTTAAGTCAGTTGTTCTCACTGTAATAAAAGAGCTTGCGCCTTTGGAACCCAGACGGGAGTGACTTGGAGAGCTTCTTGTGCTCGCCCAGCGCCTTTTGACAATCGAGGCAAGCCGCAATGTGGGCTTCGATAGCGAGTGACTCCGAAGGTTCTAGCTCTTCGCAAACAAAGAGATAGAGAGAGTCCAGGACATCTTGGCAGTCCAATCTGTTCGGTGGGATTTCGGGAGTCTCCTGCATGGGTGGTGGTTTTGGCGCTGTGGCTTGTTTCTTTATTTGTTCTTAACATCCGATTTGTGACTGAGGCCTACAAACCCCGGTAACTTGTTCGGCAGACCAGGGTCTCATTGGAACAAGACCAGCCCCGCAAGTTCGTGGACACATGCAAAATTACCAGAATGTGACCGAGTCATCCCGAAATTTGTCACATTCTTAATCTCGGCTTGCAATGATTGGATGTGACCGTGCGCGGTCGGGGTCTGGGAGGGCACCGGGTGCGGTCGGAGGAATTGCTAGTGGGATTATTAGAAATTGGGCCAAGACAGGATTCACAGCCAAACATTTGGGCTGTTAGATATGCAGGTGGTGACAACCGACAAGAAGCGAAGTTGGTCGACCATGTGCGCACCGTGCTCCGAAAGAGGTTTGTCTCGTTGGGACTTAGCCCGCAAGTTGTAGAAGACCTTGTCCAAGAGACCACAGTGGCGGTCTTTTCGTCACTGAAGGACTTCGATCCTGACAAGGGGCCTCTTGACAACTGGCTCTCTGGCTACGCGAGAAACGTCGCTCGAAGTTGGTGGAGGGGCGATTATTCCCGTAGTAAAGCCGAGTCTCCCTTGGAGAGTGTTTCCGAACTGGCCGAAAGTGACACTGTCGACCTTGGGGGCAGCGGGGCACTCGAAACGGCACTTGGTGAGCTCAGTCTTGTCGACCAAGAGCTCTTACTCATGCGGTTTGGTCTAGGCCACTCGTTTGAAGAAATTGCAGCACTAACCGACCTGTCTGTAGTCAATGCCCGCAAAAGGGTTTCGAGAGCTGTCGAATGTTTGCGCCGGTGCCCCGAGCTACGCGCCGAGCTTGGCTTCTAAGCCTGGCCTAGCGCTCCAGTGAAAACCGCAGATTTTTCTGCGGTTTTTTCTTTTTTTGTCACAAATCCGTGGGTTCAGGACAATAACTTATTACAAGCACCGGCCCGAAAGGGAAGGAAAGCAGGATTGCTGGAACACTGAGCTTCAAACACGCAAAACGTGTCCGGCAGGTAATCGCCGACAGGGAATTTGTACCTCTCCGCCCTGTCGGTATTTTTTTTGAAAACCCGCCTTATGCGCAGAGGCACTTGTCGCTGTTCAAGGATGGTTTCGAGCCATATCGTTCGAACCACGACTTGAGTGCTTTATGCGCCCTGTGCAATCTTGATCTCACGGTTCCTACGGGAGCATTCAACCTCTCGGCGATTTCCTTGTAGCTCACGCCTTGGACATCGGCCAGGACGATGAGATCTCTCTGCTCTTTGGTGAGTTGGCTCAGAGACCACTCCATACGCTCGTCCATGCCCTTGTCCAACAACCTCTGTTCTGGCGACGGTGCGTCGTCCGCTGTTTCAAAGTAGACATGGGTGTCGATTCCGTCTGTCTGAAGTGGAGCGTCATACGACACTGTTGAAACACGTCTTCGTTTTGTCCTTTTGAGATCCAGATACAGCCTGGTGACAATTCGGAAGATCCAGTTCTCGAACGGCCTGTCGCCCTGATAATGCGCGAAGTTCCGGTACGCCCGATAAAAGGCCTCTTGGGTCAGATCCTCGGCTTCTGACCGGTTTCCGGCCAGCCGATAGGCGAGATTGAATACTTTTCGGTATGACTTGGCCATCGCCTCACCGAACCTGGTTTCTTGGTCTGCGGATAGTGAAAGTGATTTCATTTGCTTGGCCCTCCAATGGGCACAACACGTAAACACGAAAAAAAGTTCCGGCAACGGGCAGCCATTCAGCTTGACCGCGCCATGTTTACATTATGCAACTTCTGGAGTTAAAAACGTGTGAAATCTCACGCAGCCCTTTGTAAACTTTTTGGTAAGTGCCTTAAATGGAGCACTTCCTCATCTTTTTTTGAGAGGACTACAGCTCGCTCCATCGTGTTTTCAAGCTCTCGGACGTTTCCTGGCCAGCCATAACCTAACATGGCATCGAGGGCGTCTCTTCCAATCTCCTTGAGAGACCGTCCGTTCTCCAAGCTCGCCTTAGCAAGAAAATATTGGGCCAGCGGAATAAGGTCTTCAAGTCTTTCTCTCATCGGTGGAATGTGGATTTCAACAACTTGGAGCCTGTAGAGTAGATCTAACCGGAACGTCCCTTCCTCTACCGCACCTTGAAGTTCCTTGTTCGTCGCTGTGACCAACCGGACATCGACTTTCATCGGTTTTGTGGCACCGAGGCGTTCAAACTCACGTTCTTGCAGGACACGCAAAAGCTTGACTTGGGTGGCCAGTGGGATCTCACCAATCTCGTCCAGAAACAGGGTTCCGCGGTCAGCGAGCTCAAATCTGCCCGCCTTGGATCCCTGTGCTCCTGTGAAGGCTCCTTTTTCATAGCCAAATAGCTCACTTTCCAACAGGGTGTCGGGCAGCGCGGCACAAGACACGGCGACATATGACTCTCCTGCCCTTGGAGAAAGCTCGTGGAGGAGCCTTGCGACGACTTCCTTGCCGGTCCCGCTCTCACCCGTCACCAAGACGGTCGCACGGGAGTCGGCGACCTGTTCGATCATGTCATAGACATCTCTCATCGCAGGTGATTCGGCGATGAAGGTTGTCCGCTTTGGTCCGCTCTTGTTTGGGCGTTTTGATTTCGCGCCAACTTTGTCGTCCATTGCGGCTTCAAGAATCTTCTTCAAAACTTCTAAGTCGAATGGTTTTGTTACAAACTCAAACGCGCCGTCCCTGATCGCCTTGACCGCATCGGGAATCGTGCCGAAAGCAGTCATGATCACAACCGGTGTTTCGGGATACTGTTCAGCGATCTGCCGTTGGAGTTGATACCCTGTCATTCCGGGCATCGTGACATCGGTCAGTACACAGTCGAACGTCTGATCGATCATGGTTTGTAAAGCTTCAGGGCCACTTGCGGCCACGGTCGGTGACCAACCATGCCGCTCGAGGGCCGCTTCAAGGATTCTCCTAATATTGAGTTCGTCGTCGACGACTAAGATTCGTTTTCGTTCGCTCATGCTGCGTTATCTCTCAGGTTGATTTCAATTCTTGTGCCCTGGCCAGTTTCGGACCGGACGTCCACCCTGCCTCCATGGGCATCGATGATGCGTCTGACGTTGCACAGGCCGAGCCCGGTGCCATTGGACTTTGTTGTAAAGAAGGGCGAAAAGAGGCGCTGCTTGGTCTCTGAGTCCATGCCAAGCCCAGTGTCTTGAACCGAAAACCGACCTTCAGAGGTCTCGACCACGACTTCGCCCCCTGCTTCAGTGGCTTCTAATGAGTTTCTCAGTAGATTGTGGGCGATCTGTTCTACTTTCGCCTCATCGAAACTTGTATTCACCGACTCCGTGCCCAGGTCGGCTCTTAATTCGACGCCTTTTGCTGCGTATTCAGGGCCCCAAAGATCGATGACCCTTTGGACAGTTTTTGAGAGCTTTCCAGGCTTGAGACTCAGCTTCAGTGGCTTCGAGATTTCAAGGAACTCATTGCAGAGCCTTTCCATTCTCAGCGATTCATCCAAGATAATCGATGCAAAATCTGCCGCGAGTGCCGGATCTTGACGGAGAAGCTCAGCCGAACCTTTAATCCCAGTCAAGGGATTCCTAAGTTCATGTGCGATGGCTGCAGACATTTGGCCGATCTCCGCGAGGCGCCTGAGTCTTGCTGTCTCATCCTGTGACTTTTGGATTGAGGTGATGTCTTGTACAGTGAGGACTCCTCCCCCCGACACAAGTGGGGCGACGTGCACCAACCAAGTCTTATCGCTTTTGGGGTCGGTCACTTTGAAATCGTGGGACTCCCTGGTGACCAATAGGGTTTCGATAGCTCTCGTCGCCTCGTCCAGCACAGGGCCAGAGTCGGGCCCGCCCTTCTCAAAGCATCCATTAGAACTAAAAACGTAGACTGAGCCAGCCACACACGACAGAACAGCCTTGAGCTCTTCGGCCTTGCGGTCAAGCGTTATCATCGTCGACTGCGTAAGATCGAACAGAATAGCGTTCGAGACAGCCATAGCGATCGTTGCGGCTACTTGGGCAGCCTGATCAAGATCGACGGCACAAAAACTTTCTTCGCCGGCGGACCGGCTCAAGTTGATGATCCCGAATTCCTCGCCTGCCATTCCGATGATAGGAATGACCATCGAACTGGCGATCTCGTCTCTGACGGCTGCGACCTTGAGCATGGGGTCGGAATGAGGGTCACCAATGATCCTCGGTTCCCCGGTGCCTAGGACGGTGCCGGCTATGCCCTCGCCTTTGACGATGGCCGTTCCAAGCGGAACCTTCGATTGATGTCCGGTTTTGGACTTCAACCTGACCTCGCCATCTCGATCTTTTAAGAACAGAGTTGCGCCGGAGGCGCGGAACCAAGTGGCACACCGCTCCAGAGTGACGTCCAACCAGACTTCCATCCCTTCTTTCTGCAGGGTGCTCAGTTCGAACAGGCTCGAAAGCCCAACGGGTTCTGGGGACTTCATCCAATTGGGTTATCGGTCGGACACTCGTTACAGTTCAGGTTCGACGGGCACTTATGCGGCCCAATCCTGCTGGCCCGCAAGACTGATGAGCTTCCTCTCAGACTTTTCTTTGTACATGTGGGCGTCTGCGGTGGCCATGAGCGCAGCACAGTCTTCTCCGTCCTCCGGAAAGACCGCGACACCTACGCTGGCACCAAGATGGAGCTTGCCGAGTTTGTGGTGGTTTAGGCCAACATCATATTGGGCAATGGCGTCTTGGAGACGTTTGGC
>JAEURO010000087.1:243-11166 GCA_016788345.1 Chthonomonadaceae bacterium | reverse complement strand
TGCTCGTCGGCGTCGAGGTCCACGACCACGTCAACACCTCCAATCTCACGAAGAATCTCATAGACAATGGGCTGCTCACGAAAGAGACAAGGAACCGGACGTTCCGTCTCACACCTCCCATCGTGATCGAGGACAGCTTGATCGACGCTATTGTCGAACGGATCGGAAAGTCGCTGGCCGCCCTTTGACCGGTCAACGACGGGACAGGTAGTTTTCAGCGATCATGCACCTGACTGACCCGCCACCGACTGCTTCAATCGTTGGCACGGAAACAACAACTGGCTGGGCCAGGGATTCGATCAAAGCCTTTTGATTGGGTTCAAAGGCGGACCATGCGGACTCGGACATTGCTACGACTGGATGTCCGAACAAGCTTTCGAGCTCCAAAATGTTTCCGCAAAAGTGATGGACTTGTTCGCGAGAAACTGCTATGACGTCTCTATGCTCTTTCAAAGTGTCAGCCGTTGAAGCATCAAACGACTCGAGACAGGCGACGCATAGTCGTGACCCGAGTGACAAGACGACGTTAGTGTGGTAATAGGGTCGTCCGGCTTCATCTTTGGCATCGAAAATGACCGCTTCGCAGCAAAGTTCACTCGCAATCTGCCTGACAAGCGACTCGTCGTTTCGGGGAGACCTACAGGCGAACACCAACGGTCGTGTGGGATCAAAAACGAGACTTCCAGTCCCCTCCATGTACCTGTGATCAAGTTCGAAATGGGTGTAATCGAGTTGCTTGTCCACCACATAGTTTTCGAGGATCCATTGGACAACCCCGGCGTCCCGCTCCAACCGCCTTGTAGGCGAAAGCATCGGATACGTCACTAGGATCCCCGGGGCGTGAGTCGAGATCCAATTGTTTGGAAAGTGGCTGTCTGGTCCGAACTGGGAGGGCCTTAGAAGAGTGACACCGACTCCAGCCCGGTTCAAGGAGTCCACCAAGTTGTCGAACTCAAAGATCGAAGCTGAAAGATCCTCTTTGTGCGTCTGAAACACATTCGAGTCCTTAGTCTCATCGTTGAAACCGATGCCGCCAGGAGGCACCATCCACACTTCGCGTGCGCCCAAGGACTCAGTTTACAGTTTGCGGCAACTAAAAAATCCCTAAAATCTAGACAGCCCGAAGACTATTCGACACTCAATTCGTCGTCCCAATATGACTCAGATCGATTCGGCCTCTCCATGTCGCGGAACCTGCGAACTCGATCCTCTCTTAGTCTGCACAGGTTGTGGTCGCACGATAAATGAAATCGCTGACTGGCCTTTTCTTTCTGAGCATGATAGGGCCACAGTTATTGATCGGGCCAGGTTCAGGCTCCACTTGCGCCAGACGGACTCAGGGCTTAGTGAGATAGCAAGTCTAGGGCTTGTTCAGCCGTGAGACCCTGGACATCGATCACTTTCAACCTCGACTTGTGCCCTCTAATCAGGGTCAAGTTCGACTTGGCCACGTGAAGTGCTTTTGCCAGCGACTCAATGACAGCAGAATTAGCCTCGTTGCCACTCGGCTTTGCTGTGACGTAGACTTCCACTTTTTCGCCCACAGTGATTCTGTTTTGGCTGGCCCCAGGCTTGACCCAGACCGTTAGCTCACCCAGTCGCGCTCTCCCGCTCTTCGACTTGCAGGACAGCGTGCCTTGGTGCCTCGCACTCGATTCGCTCCAGATGCTCGTTAAGGAGAGCCCGGTACCTAGCTGCAAATGCCCGCTTGTCTGATTCGAGACGTTCAATTTCAAATCGGACGGCTAGGAGGCTATCGTTGGCCTGGCGTTTCAGTTCTTTGGCTTCTAACTTTGCTTCCTCAATTATCGAGGCAGCTTCGGAATGTGCGTTTGCGCGTGCTTCGTCGCAGTTCTTTTGCGTCAAGACAAGCGCAGATTTCAGCGTGCCTTCCTGTGCTCGAAAAATCTCCAGCTCGCACTCAGCCGCCTTCAATATTGAGTTGAGTCTGCGTATTTCCAAGAGTTGCGATTCTATTTGCTGAGAAGCACTTGACAGGATTTTGTCGACGGCTTCAACTCGATATCCCTTTAGCCCGCGCGGCAACTGGGCGCGTTCCAGTTCGATTGGTGTCAGTTTTTCCATGTGTCACGTCCGTATGTCCGTTGTCGCCATCCTTGGCGCCTTCGTCTATTTTAGATGCTTTGCGGCTTTGTCCCGGTTCGCTTTTGCTTGCCCGTCTCCTGGCAAAAATTTAAGAAGCGCGTCCCAGACTCTGACCGCATCTTCATAATATCCTAATTTGTAGTAACTATTGGCCAGAATCCGGTACATGTTTGCGTCTGGTCGTTTTGCCAAATTTAGCGACGGCTCTATGAGTCCAGGCACTTTCGCATAGAGGCGAGCCAGAAAGAACATTTCTGCCTCATAGTACGATCTGTCGCTGTAATCTGGGTTTGCAGTCGCAAAATTTCTGCTCGCGACCCATCGTTCCGCACTTTTTTCGACATTGAAATACATCCAAATGAGCGACGACCATGTTTCCTCGTCCGAAGGAAAGATTCTTACGATGGCTTCTTGGTTCTGGATGACCGGCAAAAAGTCACCATCTTCGAACCAAGCGTCGTTCTGGACGCTCATTTGATCTCTTGCCGCTATCAGGATGGCGTCTACTTGGGTTTGGCCATGAGTCAAAGTAGCCAGTAGCAAACTTGTGATTCCCACTGCCAGTTTCATAAATTCAATTGCCGCCGCAGCTCCTCATGCACTAATGACGGATTTGCTCGACCTTGCGTTGCTTTCATGACCTGCCCAACGAGGAATCCGATGACCTTTTCATCGCCATCTGCCACTTGCTTGGCTGGACCCGGATTTTGCACGAGCGCGCTCTTGACGGCTTCAATCAGGAAGCTGGCGTCTGAGACTTGCGTTAAATTGAGTCTGTCAACGATATCCATGGGTTCGCCACCTCGCTCAAAAAGTTCCACCATGACCGTTTTTGCGCCTTTAGAACTTAGAGTTCCGGAGTCAATAAGCTGTGCGAGTGCAGCGATCTGACGAGGAGTCGGAACCCCTGGATCAGTAACGGTCAGGTCTCGAATATGAAGATTTTTGGCGAATTCGCTGTTGAGCAAGTTACAAGCGGTTTTAGGTTCGGCACCGGCTCGGCAGACTTGTTCAAAAAAGTCTGACCAGGCGCGGTCTTGGGTCAAAGCAAAGGCCTCTTGAGTGGACAGTCCGAGGTGCTTGACATAGTGGCGGCGCCGGGCGTCCGGCAAAACGGGGAGTTCTTCTCTTAACTCCTGCACAAACTCTTCTGTCAACACCATCGGGGCTAAATCAGGACAAGGAAAGTAGCGATAGTCGGCTTCGGTTTCCTTACTCCGCATCACATAGGTGTCTAACTTTGACTCGTCCCATCCTCTAGTTTCTTGGCGGATGGAATGCGCCTTACTAAGCTCTTGCGATTGCCGAGAAAACTCTCGATCAACGGCCAGCTGGACGCTCTTGAAACTATTAAGGTTTTTGACTTCGGTTTTTGTTCCATAATTGTCAGAACCAGTCGGCCTAACGCTGATGTTTGGCTCGCAACGCAGACTTCCTTGTTCCATTTTGCCGTCGCAAGCCCCAATCCAAACCAATATTTCCCGAAGCCTGACCAAATACTCCTTAGACTCTTCGACACTAGAAATATCCGGCGGAAACTCCGTAACGATTTCCATGAGCGGCACACCGGCCCTGTTAAAGTCTATTCCACTTCCTTCCTGCCCTAAATGTGTCAGCTTTCCCGTGTCCTCCTCCAAATGGACCCGGCGGATCTTTATTCTCTTGGCTCCTCCGATTTCGGTTGTGATTTCGAGGTGGCCGTTATAGCCTAACGGGTTTGTATCTCCATATTGGCTTGTCTGATAACCCTTGGGTATGTCTGGGTAGAAGTAGTTTTTGCGGTGAAAGATCGAATTTTTTGGAACTGTGCAATTCAGGGCCAATGCCGTCTTAACGACAAGCTCAATTGCCCTCTTGTTTGGGACGGGAAGCGCGCCTGGAAGCCCCAGGCACACCGGACAGACCCGTGAATTAGGCTCGCCGCCAAAGTCGACACGGCACCGACAAAACATCTTGGTCTCCGTCAGCAATTCTGCATGGACTTCCATGCCGACGCTGAGTTCGTACCCATCCATCACTTCTTTGTAGTTTTCTTTTTGACTGGCGCGTCGCTCTCGGCCGTGCTATGCTCGTTAAGGAACTCGACCACCTTAGCATGCATTGTGCGAAAAACGATCTCGTTCCTGATCCCAGCATTAAATTTCTTTGCAAACTTGGTCAATTGTTCTTGAGGAACGTTGTTTTCGTATGCGATCTGTAGGAAATGCCTGTTTGCGTCATCGTTGTCAATTTTCATGTTTTCATTTTTGAAAATGTGCTCGATGACTACTGCCCTTTGGACGTGCGTCTTGGCTTCGGTTTGTTGTGCAGTGACAAACTCTTCAAGCGTCATGCCGTTTTCTTTTGCATAGTCTTCAAGGGACTTCTGTTGCTTACCCAGCTCATTAGCCATTTCTTGCAACCTTTGTGCTGCTACGCTTTCCCACGTTGTGTCCGGAACCATGACTTCGCCCTTACTGATGATGGTGTCGAAAAGCTGCTCATTGACCATTTCTTGGCTAATTTGTGTCTTGGCACGAAGCACGCCCTCTCGAACCTTTTGTTCAAGGTCTTTCATATCGCTTGCTTTCAGCGACTTTGCAAACTCATCATCGAGTTCGGGAACGGCCATCGTTGAAACAGACCTGACGGTGACCGTCGCCTTCAACTTTTTGCCTGCCCAGTCTTTCTCCTGAAAACTCGCCGGAAAATCCAGGTCTGCGTGCCTGATTTCCTCGACACCCATTCCATTTAGTGTCTTGTCAAGGGTCTTAAAGGTTTGTCCAGCCACAATCATGAATGTCCGCCCTTCTCCTTCTTCGCCGTCCGCTCGGATGTTGATGACTGCCATGTCGCCGTCTTGAACCCCGCGACCGACTACCTCTGCCTTCTTCCCTTTGCGGCCCCGGAGTTCGTCAAGTTGCTGCTTGACTTCTTCGTCTGTCACTTCGACAGGCGGCCGATTGATCGACAGCCCTTTGTATTCGCCCAGCTTGACTACGGGTGGTAGTGGGACTTTGACAGAGAACTCGCAGACTCGGTTGTCCTTGTCGAACTTTGTGATGGCGACTGCCGGCTGGTTGTCCGGCTGCAATTTAAGATCGTTTAGGGCCTTGATCAAGCAGTCGCGAACTATTTGGTCGACTCCGTTTCGAGCAAGTTCCTCAGGGTTCACTAATTTCTCGACCATGGCTTTTGGAGCGTGACCTGGACGGAAGCCTGGAACCCGGATCTGCTTGGCATAGTCCTTTGCCGCCTTTGCGAATCCGTTGTCGAATTGTTCCGCTGAACACGAGATTTCGAGCTGGACTGTGCAGGGGTTAAGGTCTTTTCGTTCGACCTTCATTTCGGATGACGTGGCTGCACTCATGTAAGGATGTGAGTTTACCCTGGTGGTCGGACAATCTCGAACTTACGCGCCGTTAATCCTGTTCATGGCAGCTTCAATCCCTTGATCCAGCCAAATTGTCACAGCTTCTGCGCTCGTTTCTGTGGCCCGGTCGATGAGGGTTCGCTCGTCTTGGTTGAACCTGCCCAACACGTGGTCGACCCCCCTGGCTCCCTTCGAAATTCCAATCTTGATCCTCGGATATTCGTCACTTCCAAGAGACTGAATGATCGACTTGTGCCCGTTGTGGCCGCCAGAGCTACCTTTGGCCTTGACTTTGACTCGGCCAACTTCTAAATCGAGATCATCTGCAATAACTAGGATTTGTTGCGCCTTCGTTCCAAACTTCGCGGCCAATGACGACACCGCCCGGCCACTCAAGTTCATGTACGTCATCGGTTTTGCTAAAACGACCGATCGTCCTTGCATTCGCCCGATTCCAAAGTTTGCTTGATATTTATAGGTTGACAGCTTTATCTTATACTTTTCAGCCAAGAACTTGATTACATCAAAGCCAACGTTGTGCCGAGTCCCCGAGTACTCCGGTCCAAAATTACCGAGCCCGACGATGAGGGCATCTACTGGCTCAGGGCTTCCAACCTTTTTAAACAGCCCCATGATCGGTCACCAATGTGTCGCGCAGAACCACACTATGATAAATGTTCCCAATGCAAACCTATACATTACGAAAACCGTCGTAGGTCGGTTCTGGAGGAACTTCATGAGAAATGCAATAGCCCAGTATCCGACGACAAAGGAGACTGCCGCCGCCACAATCGTTGAGAGTGCGCCTTCTTCTAAGAGTTGGTGCCGTTCCTTCACAAGCTTGTAAGATCCGGACAAAGTGATCGCCGGAATGGACAGCAAGAACGAAAACCTAGCTGCCGATGAGCGGTCAAGTCCCGAGAACAATCCACCCGCGATTGTCGATCCGCTACGACTTGAACCTGGCACAAGTGCCAGGCATTGCCATAGCCCAATCACCAGGCCGTCCTTTAACGTGACAGACTTCGCACTTCGGGATTGTCGACCGAACCTCTCAGAGGCAAACAAGACTGCCCCAAAGACGATCAGCGCGATCCCTACAACAAGTGGTGACCGAAAGTCGCTGTCAATCTTTTTTTCAAGAAGGAGCCCCACCGTAACAATAGGAAGAGTGCCTATTAAAACGGCCCTTGCTAGGGCAGCATCTGGTGAGTTTTTCAAAGACTTGTCTTTCAATGACCCAATCAATGCCCTGTACATCCGCCCTAAATCTTGGCGGAAGTAGATGAGGACGGCCAAAATTGTCCCGAGTTGGATGACGGCCGTAAACCCAGCTCCTGGGTCGTGCTTCCAACCCGTCCAAATGGGCAAAAGAAGAAGGTGGCCGCTGCTGCTTATGGGCAGGAATTCGGTCAAACCTTGGACTATTCCATATACCACCGCTTGCACTAGATCCACATCGGCACCTCACTTGAAGGCACACCAAGAGTCTGAAGAACCACATACCGAATTCGCTGCGACGCCTGCCCGTCACCATAGGGGCTTCGTGCCTCGGCCATCCGCTGGTACATTTCATTGTCGGTGAGCAATGTACATGTTTCGCTCACAATCCTATCCCTATCAGTCCCAACTAGGCGGGCATTTCCGGCTTCGACCCCTTCCGGTCTTTCTGTCGATTCTCTCAACACAAGCACAGGAACCCCTAAGGACGGTGCCTCTTCTTGGATTCCACCAGAATCAGTGAGCACCAATGTCGCACGCTTCAGCCAGCTCACAAACTCTCGATAATCCGGCGGCTCGGTCAGAAGTATCCGCTGATGCCCTCCTAGGACAGTCTGGAGAACTGAGCGCACTTCTGGGTTGCGATGCATGGGGACAATAATGTGAGCACCGACTATCGACTGTGCAATATCTAGGATCGCATTAGCAATCCTGGCTTGGGGTTCACCCCAGTTTTCACGCCGATGAGTCGTCACAAGCACAATAGGGCCCTCGATATTCGGCCATGGATCCGTGCCCTCAAGCCGAGCAGTTAGCTGAACCGCATCGATGCCTGTGTTGCCTGTGACGTAGATGTCTTTCAAGGGCACTTTTTCGGCAAGCAGGTTCTCCGCCGCCAGACTTGTTGGAGGAAAATGAAGCGCGGCAGACAACGCAGTCACCCTTCGGTTGTACTCCTCTGGGAACGGGCTTGCCACCGACTCCGTCCGCAATCCAGCCTCAATGTGACCAAACTTGATATGTCTATAAAAAGAGACCATAGCTGCACAAAACGTCGTCGTCGTATCTCCTTGGGCAAGAACGATCTGTGGCTGGGTTTCCTCCAATACAGAGTCAAGTCCGGTCAAAATTCTTGAAGTCATCGAGGCCAAACTTTGCCCCGGGGCCATGACTTTCAAATCAAAATCTGGTTTCAACCCGAATGTGCTAAACACCTGGTCTAGCATTTCCCGGTGTTGCCCCGTCGAGACAATGATCGACTCGACCTCAGATGAAAATTTTTTGAGTTCGAGGGCGACCGGGGCGGACTTGATCGCGTCGGGGCGTGTTCCGACGACAATGGCCACCTTTGGTTTAGCCATAGAGCCTCACGATAGTGATAAGGACGGCGCACAGGGCCAGGGCAAAGATGTACAAGACCCAAACGGCTTGCCGCTGGTTCAGCCCCTTGTTCAACAACGTGTGATGCAGGTGGCGCTTGTCTGCCTGAGTTATGGGTTGACGGCTGAGCACCCTTCGTATCACCACGACGACAGCGTCGATTATGGGGACACCAAACACCAATACCGGGATGAACAGAGCCAGCGCCGCCGCTGTCTTAAGTGCCCCTACGATGGACAGGCACGCGAGTAGAAAGCCTAAAACTTGTGCTCCACCTGTCCCCATAAAGATCCGGGCAGGGTTATAGTTATAACGAAGGAAGCCTACAGACGCACCGCACACCGCAGCGGCGACAAGAGCGACCCGCGGCTGGCTTTCGTAGGTCGCAATGATCGAAAGTGTCCCGGCCGCGATTCCCGCGATCCCGGCGGTCAAACCATCGATTCCGTCTATCGTGTCCATCGTCTTGGTGATGACAAATATGTAGATCGCAGTCAGGGGAATCGCCCAAACGCCGAACGAGTGCCACACAGCGTCTTGCGAGCCAATTGGCCAGTTCATGCCTGTTATGCGGACCCTGCCGACAGGGTCGTTTGGCCATTGAACGAGAACGCCGACTCCAAGCAGGTACAAGAGTTGCCATTTTGCAGAAAGTTGCTTGAGATCGTCTATCGCACCCAGAATCACCAAGACCCCACAAAGGGACAATATGACAATCAAGTATGGTGGGAACGCCTGTTGGTTTGGGTTGGCAAATGGGAGCACGCCAATGAGCGAGATCAATATGCCACCAAAAATCGCCATGCCTCCCCACCTAGGGATTGGCTCCTTGTGGACTCGCCGATCGTCTCGGTTCGGATCGTCTATCGCCCCCTTCTTTTCTGCGAGCCGCTTGACGACAGGTGTCAGGACGGCTGTGGTGACCA
This sequence comes from Chthonomonadaceae bacterium, assembly GCA_016788345.1. GTDB lineage: Bacteria > Armatimonadota > Fimbriimonadia > Fimbriimonadales > Fimbriimonadaceae > JAEURO01. The sequence continues at coordinate 2,181 of JAEURO010000087.1, read as the reverse complement.
TGGCGACAAGGGCGACCAACAAAGGAAATCTAAACCCCGCCATAAGGTCGGAGTTTTGTTTCGCCAAGATTGATACGAATTCGTTCAACCTAGTTCCACCTTTTCAAGACGTCCGTCACGATAGAGACGAACCTCCAGATTGGCTTCCCTGAAGAGCTCGATCGAGAAAGGGTCGGGGTAATCGCCTTCGTAAATGACCCTGACAACCCCTGCATTGATGAGCATTTTTGCGCATGTGTTGCAAGGTTGGCAAGTGACGTACATCGTTGAGCCATCGCATGGCACTCCTATCATTGCGGCTTGCAGCAGGGCGTTCTGCTCGGCATGAAGGCTTCTAATACAATGTCCTGCCCTCATGCATCCGTTGGGCCAGTCGTTGTCCGGGCCAGCCTCGGGGCAGTGCGGAAGGCCCTTCGGGGCCCCGTTGTAGCCTGTCGCCAGGATACGGCGGTCTCGCACTAGCACGGCGCCGACAGACCTGCGCGGGCAAGTGGCGCGGGTAGCCACAAGGTGGGCAATATCCATAAAGTATGTGTCCCAGCTTGGACGCGACATTGCCAACAATTATGCGGTACTGCGAGACGGCCCTAGCACCGTAGACCCTGCAACAGTGGCAGTCAAGACGCGTCGTGCCAGCCTACTTGACCGGCCACTTAGTGATTCGCACTGACTTGAGGACGAACGCCTTCGGGGGGTCGACCGCACCATTGTTGCCGGCGTCGCCCAATTGGACAATCTTGTCGGCGACTTCCATTCCTGAAACGGCCTTCCCGAACGCAGTGTACTGACCATCGAGCCCAGTATTGTCGGCGACCATGATGAAGAACTGGCTGCTTGCCGAGTTTGGATCCTGCGACCGGGCCATGCTGAGGATGCCACGAACGTGCGAAACGTCATTGAACTCAGCAGCCACGTTTTTTTCTTTGCCGCCCTCCGTGTTTCCACCCATGCCCCAGGAAGAAGATTTGGCGAGATCCTTCGAATTCGGATCGCCGCCCTGGATCATGAAACCTGGGATGCATCTGTGGAACCGTGTTCCGTTGTAGAAGCCCTTTCCGGCCAGCTCCTTAAAGTTTGCCACGTGGTTGGGTGCCTTTTGCGGATAAAACATGACAACGATCTTGCCTGCGCTTGTCTCTAGAACCGCGACATCCTCTCCATCCTTTGGCTTGTCAGCCACCGCCGTTGATTCTGGAGCACCTGAAGTGCCTGTGGTTTCCACAGCACCAGTTGTTCCGGTCTCAGGCGCCCCAGACGTACTGGTCGTTTCTGAACCGACGCTACCTCCAGTTTCTGAGGTCGAACTTGTGCCGCTACCACCCTTTTCACCTTCAGTTGGGACGACCGGTTCACTGCATCCGACCAGCGCGACGGTCGTCAACAGGGTCGCACTGACAAAAAAGGTCCACCTCTTCATGTCAAGGATTGTGACACGGGGGCAAGAGTGGCGGTAAGACTTCCCCTTGAGGGGGCAAAAAGTTAAAGGGGCCCGTGCAAAGTGCACTGAGCCCCAGTTGTCCTCTCTGATGAACAATTGTTAAGGAGCGACGAACCAGCGAGTGTGGTCGATGCTGCTGGCCCAAGCGGCTGAGGCTGGCAACGCGTTGTTCTTCTCGAAGAAGACAGCGGCCTTGACCTCGCCGTTTCCTTGGTTCACAAACCTTGACAATCCGCCGACCGGGCTAGCCAAGGTCGTGCCATCCACGTTTAACGGGGCAGCAATGTCCGATACGTCTTCCCAATCGTTTGTCTGATAGTTCCAGTACCGAACTTTCAGCCGTATCAGGCTGAGGTTGGTCTGGCCCTCGCCAAGCAAGCTGAGGCTCGACGGGTTCAGCACTGGTGAAGTGCCCGTGATGATCACACCGGACTGGACGAACTGCTGTGCGCCAGCGGTCAGAGGCGTCCGAAGGCTGACGTTTGTATTGTCGCTTGCCA
>JAEURO010000087.1:0-233 GCA_016788345.1 Chthonomonadaceae bacterium | reverse complement strand
GACTTCGGGAAGGACACCACTCACGATGCACAGCGGTTTATAGGCCGCCAGCGTGGCAGGTGAGATCATGGCTTTGACACCAATTACGCAGAGCCCGAAGTCAGCGTCGACACCCGCCGTTTCAGTGTGCCCGTCCTGTACCAAGTTCTCGGCTTTGACTTCGACTGTCCATGTGCCCGAAGCCGGGTTGTTGATCCAGACGTTTTGGAGGTTGTTCAGTGCGTCAGCGACAC
>JAEURO010000086.1 GCA_016788345.1 Chthonomonadaceae bacterium | reverse complement strand
CATAAATCCACCGAGGTGTTGGTCACCTACACCAAAAACTACCATATCGTCTCCAAAGGACCGAAATGTCCAGTCGAATATAGCTCCGTAAAACTTCTGTGCCCGGTCCAGGTCGGTGACATCATATTCAACGTGACAGATGACGTTAGCCATGGGATCGATTGTGCCAGGGAATGTCAGACCTTACTGTGCAGCAATTGAGATTTTGTTTTTCTCGACTGCTTAGGAGTCAAGCCAAACTCGCGTCGGAACGCGCGGGAGAACGCACTTGCGTCGCTGTAGCCACACTGCATCCCGACTTTCCAAATGGGGTCAGTGCTTTCTACGAGCAACTGCCTCGCCCTAAGCATTCGGTGGGTGGCTTGGTAGGCCCCGGGCAACTGTCCAAATGCCTCCTGGAACATACGCAAGAAGTGCTCCCGGCTCATCATTGAAGCTTTGGCGGCAACTTCGATAGTCGCCAGCGGGTCGTTCGCAAGAAGTTGGCGGCCCGACTCCAATTGAACGAACAGGTCTGTCCGAGTGACCCAGCGCTTTGCTGGCACGCCTATGGCTCCAAGCGCGATGGGGCAGGGCACTCTTGGTCTGAGAAGATCTCCTGGCACTGCCAGACATTTTGTCCTGTTTTGCATGACGTGAGTGCGAGCAGTTCTGGCCACAAGGACAAAACCACTCTATTCCTAGATCTTCCACGTACGCTCGAAATGGTCAAAAGTAAGCCGTTTCGCCATAGTGAGATAATGCTCTGGCAATCCTCTGGAAAATTAATGACAATGCGATTAAGACCAGGTAAATTGGAGGCAATGAACATTAAGGCGTCCATGTTGATGTTTGCGTTCAGCATGGGTGTTTTGTGCCATGCGCAATCAAACGGCTTTGTGCGGATTGTTCAGAACGGAGGGTTTGAATCCTATACCGGAACGATCAACGGCTCGAGCGTTTTTCAGAGCTGGGTCAATGAAATTGGCGATCCTTTCAGCGACCAATATTCGACTCATCCCATTGAGTTTGGCCCGATCACTCGTGGCTTGCCTTGGAATCTCACATACCTGTTCGGCGGCCAAGTCCCCCTTACGGCTGTGACCCAACGCAACATTCCCATCACATTCGATGGGCAATTGATCGATGGTGGACTCGTCAAGCTCAGATTAAGCGCTTGGCTTGGAGGCTTTCGAGACCAAGACGACTATGCAACGTGCGACGTGCTCCTGCGTGACCAAAGTGGAGGCCTGATTGGGCAGCCGCTCACGATTGGGCCCGTCACTCGCATCATGAGAAACGGGGTGACAGGCATGATGCAATTGTCGAAAACGATTCGGGTTCCGGCCGGCGTGAGAAAAGTCGATGTGATCGTGAGCCTGGTGCGGCTACAGGGAACGGCGAATAATGGGATGGCGGACGACGTTGTTGTAGAGGTCGGCACGGGCCTTTCCGGCTTTGGAGACTAAGACTTCACCGATTGGAGAGTCAAAATGCCTGGTTCCGGGTAGAGAGATTGGCACTCTCGGCGGTATACTGCCAATATCTCCCACAAGCCCTCTTCGGGCAAGGAGAATGACACCACTATGAAGCTACAACCCCTCCACGACCGCATCGTCGTCGAGCCTGCCGCGCACGAGGAAGTCAGCGCGGGCGGCATCATTCTTCCCGACTCGGCCAAAGAGAAGCCGATGCGCGGGACTGTCCTTGCGACCGGACCAGGCAAGACGCTGGACTCCGGCAAAACCTCCCCTGTCGACGTGAAAGTCGGCGACGTCGTACTCTATGGAAAATACTCCGGCACAGAAGTCACCGTCGGCGGCGAGGATTACGTGATTCTCCGCAACGACGACGTACTCGGTATCGTGACCGGAGCGACGGCCAAAAAGACTGAGAAGAAGGAGAAGGTCGGGGCGAAGAAGTGAATGAGGTAAGGATTGTTAGGGAGTAAGGTTCGTGAGGATTGCTTGAAACGATCCTGACCACCCTTGCTCCCTTACAACCCTTACAGCCCTTACGCCTTCACAACCTTCACTCCCTTACCCTCCTTACAACCCTTACATCCCCATGGCAGCAAAAGACCTTAAATTCAGCGGCGATTGCCGCAAATCAATCGAAACCGGCGTCGACAAACTCGCCAACGCCGTCAAAGTCACTCTCGGCCCCCGCGGCCGCAACGTCGTGCTCGAAAAGAAGTTCGGCTCCCCGACCGTGATCAACGACGGCGTCACCATCGCCAAGGAGATCGAGGTCGAGGATCGCTTTGAGAACATCGGTGCCGCCCTCGTGCGCGAAGTCAGCAGCAAGACCAACGACAATGCCGGCGATGGCACTACGTCCAGCGTCGTGCTCGCCCAGGCCATCTTCAAAGAAGGCGCGCGCAACGTCGCAGCCGGCAGCAACCCGATGGCGATCAAGCGCGGAATCGAGACCGCCGTCGAAGCCGTCGTCAAGGAACTCGAAAAGATGAGCACCCCGGTCAAAGGCCAGAAAGGCATGGCCGAGGTCGCGACAATCAGCGCGAAGGACCCCGAGATCGGCAACCTGACCGCTGAAATCATCGAGAAAGTCGGCAAAGACGGTGTCGTCACGGTCGAGGAAGGCAAGACCGCCGAAACCACCTTCGAAATTGTCGAAGGCCTGCAGTACGACAAGGGCTATATGTCGCCCTACTTTATCACCGACCCACAGCGCATGGAGACGGTGTTCGAAGACCCGATGATCCTGTTCTATGAGAAGAAGATCAGTGCGGTCCAGGACATCATCCCGATCTTGGAGAAGGTGCTCAAAATGGGCCGCCCGTTGCTCATCGTGGCTGAGGACGTCGAGAACGAGTGCCTCGCAACGCTGGTTCTGAACCGGCTCCGCGCCAACCTGCCCGTCGCGGCGACCAAGGCTCCCGGCTTTGGCGACCGGCGCAAGGCGATGCTGGAAGACATGGCGATCCTGACCGGCGGCCAGTTCATCAGCGAGGACCTCGGCCTCAAGCTGGAGAACATCACGCCGGACATGCTCGGCTCGTGTTCGAAGGTTGTCATCACCAAGGATCACACGACCATCGTCGGCGGCAAGGGCAAGAAGGCCGACATCACCGGGCGACTCAACCAGATCAAGAAGCAGATCGAGACGACGGATTCGAACTATGACAAGGAAAAGCTGCAAGAGCGGCAGGCGAAGCTCTCGGGCGGCGTCGCTGTTGTGAAAGTCGGCGCGGCCACTGAGACCGCTCTCAAGGAGCGCAAGGCTCGCATCGAGGACGCCCTCGCAGCGACCCGCGCGGCCCTGGAAGAAGGCATTGTCCCTGGCGGCGGTTCGGCGCTCATCTGGGCGTCGAAGTCTCTCGACAAGGCGAAGGCTGACGGCGACGAAATGATCGGCGTCAACATCGTCCGCAAGGCGTGCGAGGCTCCGCTCCGCACCATCGCCGAAAACGCGGGTGAAGAAGGTTCGGTCGTGGTCAACGAGGTCAAGAACGGCAAGAACGGCTTCAACGCCGCTTCCTTGAAGTACGAGGATCTCATGAAGTCCGGCGTCGTCGACCCGACCAAGGTCGTGCGCTGTTGCATTCAGAACGCCGCCTCGATCTCAGCGCTCCTGCTGACGACCGAAGCCGCCGTCGCCGAGATTCCCAAAGAGGAAGACGAAGGCCACGGCCACCATCACCACTGATCCGGAGCCCCCTCTCCCAACTCCGGTTGGGAGAGGGGGCTGGAGGGTGAGGGCGTTGTCATTTGCACCCCGGTCCATTTGGGACAATTCACGCTTGTGAAAGTGATAGCCACCACGACCGACGGGTGGCATGGGTGAAAAGATGCTCGACTTCGCACGTTTCACATCTCGCGGGCATCGTTTACACCCATGCCGATTGCGACTGGAAAGGGAAGAGATGGGTGTTCTTCCGAACCAGGGTGGAAGCTGGCACGAGCCAGCCACCTTCACCCTGGCCACCCGCCGGCGAAGAAAGCCCCTCGACGTAGTTGATAAGATTGGCGTCGAGCGAGGAAAGTACCTGTTCCCCGAGCTCTACGGAAAACCATCAACGTTAAAAAACGGAGTTCTTCCCAAGCATCAAAGTCGAAACGATGGTCTGAATCTGCCGTAGCGGCTAGAACGAGCAACCTTTCTTTAAGCCTTATCGTTACACTCTCATCACTGCCTGCCGCGCGTCTTTAGGAGTTACCTTCTTCCCCGTCGATTGGTGCTGGCTGATCCTCAGGATCTACGTAAAAGTTGATGTTGCCCGACGTCCCATATCCGCCAAACCGGCGATTGCCGTCGCTGTCGAGGAAAAAGATGCCACTCATATCGCCGAAGCCGTCGGTGCCGGTCCCAAAGGACAGCCCATAAGTGCCATCTAGCGACACAGAACCGCCCTGAAACGGATAATCAAGGTCACAATTGACAATCTCACCCGTGCTGTCGACGTCGAACGAAGCGTGTGCCAAGACTTTACCGTCTTTCTTGGACAGCCAAGTGCACGTGCAGTGTCCCTCCCATCGGAACCTCGCGGCCTCATCGACGAATGTGCCGTTCAATGACTCATTGATTAGCCCCTTAAGCGAGCCTTCGACGATTCCTCCGTCTGAAACAATCGATAGCTTCCCGTCCACGGTCAACGGAAGGTTGCGTACAGCATCCCGAGCCTCGACGTGGAAAACGCCGCTCGACGAAAGCTGGCCCTTTCCTTCAAAGTCCCCCCCGTTGAGGCTGACCACATGCACCGTGTACTTTCCAGTCCCATCCACCAAGAGCATTACTGACGCCTTGGTACCGAAATTGCCAGTGACGTTCGCCTGATAAAGCCCCGTCTTCCATCCGGCGACAGGGCTTGTTGTCGCCCATACGCCTTTCGAGCCCGTAGCTGACAGCCATGTTCCCGACCCCGCCACCTTCTTGCTGGGCTCGATTGAGAAATTGCCGGCAAAGGACACCCCTGCCCCAGTGCCTTTGCGCTTTAAAGCCATTGTCCCGACAGCGCTCACTTTGCCGGAGACTGCCATTCTTCCAATCGTGTCAAAAGACACTGACCCGTTGGCGGTGCCATTCGAGTCGATCGAAACGATCATGATGCCCTTGTCCCCCCCTGAGAGTTCGATTGCCAAAGTGCCCACAAAAGGACCTTTCGAGCCATCACTGTAATAGGCCCCGCTAGCCTTTGAAGATATCGAACCAGAGAGCTGACCGCTCCATTTCGCGGCCGATTTCTGGCCAGTTACGGTGCCAGTGAAAAGTAGCTTAGAGTTTCCATTGATGTCCTTTGCGCTCACCGAGAAAGCTCCATTCGATTTTATGCTCCCCGTTCCGAGGAAGACGGAAGGTTTGCTACTAATCGAAGCTTCCACCGCACCTTCGCTATCGACCGTAAAGACAATCGATCCGGCGTTCTGTGAGAAGGAACCAGTGTATATTCCCGCATAACTCGGGCTTGTTGATGTTGACGATCCACCTCCTCCTCCACATCCGCAAGTCGATAGCAGGACGAGCGAAAACGTCCCAGAAAGTGACATGCGCTACCAGCGGGACAAATAGCGAATTCCTGGCACGAATTCACTGTTCCATCCTCTTTGCGGGCGAGAATTCAGTTGTTGCACGTTGGAAAGTATCCACGTTGCGGTGGGGGGCCCAGGACCACGCGGTTTGACGTCGCAGGCGCGTGGCCGGTGCGATGTCTAATTCGCGCCGGTTCCCACTGAACTCGTTTATGCCACGGCGTTCGGAATAGGCTGTTCTCCGAACCAGGCTGCGCGAGACATCAGCCTGGCCACACCCCCTCTCCCAACTCCTGTTGGGAGAAGGGGTTGGGGGTGAGTGTGGGACGACCCAAAGTGCACTTGGGACACACGACCTCGCATAAGTTCCGAGCTCGGCGTTTGGGATGAAAAAACGGTTATTCACTGCGTGACGATTCAACCCTCTTCGTTTCTCTGATCATGTTCAGCATCTGCAGGCCCATCAACCCAGACAGGCTCCCTTCACCGTCCGAACCGCTCACGATCAGGTCAGGGATGATCTTGATCTTGCCCTTGGCGATCTCTTCTGTGATTTTGTACCGGGTGAAGTTTTCTTCGCCCATGGCTTTCACTTGGAGCTCGTAGGCTTCGGCGGTGGAGCGACCGATCGCCTCAATCTTTTCAGCCTCGGCCACGCCGGTCTTGCTGATCCGTTCGGCTTCGGCCACAGCGTTCATCTTGGTGAACTCGGCCTGGGCTGCGCCCTTTGCTTTGGTCGCTTCGGCTTCGGCGTTTGCGCGGAGCTTTGTCGCCTCGGCTTCTGCGCTCACGTTGAGCTTGAGGCTGGCGGCGTCACCTTCTGCTTTTTTGACCGTCGCGTCAGCCGTGCGCTGAGCAATCTCGACGCTCTGTTGTGCTTTGACGATTTCCCGTTGCATGTCGGCGATGGCCGTCTCTTTTTCCATGCCTTGGCGCTTTTCTTGGGCCATTCGCTGGGTGTCGTATGTCTTTTCTTCCTCCTGGGCGATCTTTCGATCGGTCAGAGTTTTCATCAGCGCTTCTGGCGGAACGATGTCCCCGATCAGCGTGTCCACGGCATTGACGTTGTACTGGTCGAGCACCTCCTTGATATGCTCTTTCGCCGCTTCTTGCCGCTCTTTTCGGGTGCTCAGGAAGCTGATGACGTCGCTGTCTTGGGCACTGTTCCGGAAGTAGTTGCCAATCGTGGGTTCAAGCACTTGGGAGACGAGGTTGTTCATGCTTCCGAACCGGGCGATGACCTTGGGCGCCTCGGTTGCCGGGATGTGGATGATTTGCGAGACGTCCAAATTAAAGGGGAACCCGTCCTTACTGCGCACCGTGATCGTGCAGAGGTGCTTGTCAAGTGCATGGGCTTCGCTTCTGGCATTGGCCCAGTTGAGGACCAGGTTGGTCGTAGGAACAAGCTCAACTTTCATCGTGTAAGTGTTAACCGGATACTTGCCCGGCCCGAGGGGTTCCATCCAAACGCCCCGATAACCCTTGTCGACGATGTTGCCGTGTTTGAAATGCTCGCCAGTCAGGTCTTTACCGTCTTCTCCGATGTAAGAAATCACGACGCCGACATAGCCAATCGGCACTTCAGTCATCGGGATTTCTTCGATCTGGATTGCCCATGGGTTGATAAAGTAGTTACCGGCCAAGACGACTTGTGGCTGGAGGCCGCGGTTTCCGCCACTAGCAAGAAAAGCGTCGACATCCTGAAAGTTGTTGTGCCCCTCAACATGTTCTCCCGCGATTTGTCCGGCCCGGATTGGTTTCCCGTCGAGGGACGTCACGATGCCGACCATGTTCTCGTTGATCACCGTGATGTCAGCTAGAGTCACTGTGAATGCAGAACCGTTGATTCGGTAAGTGCCGGAAGGCAAAACACTTGTCTGTCGCCCCTTTTGACCCTGGTGGGCCAAGAAGGCTCGTGCGTCTTGGAAGTTATCGCATTCCACACGTCGACCCAAGAGCGAACCGGTGGGCAATTGAAAACCATCGTTTGCCAGAACGAGCCCAACCTTGCCTGGCGGGACGATTGTGAAAGGCTCCATCGTTACCTTGTACTGCCAAGGCCACATCATCCAATAGAGGCCAGGAGCCAACGTGTGGGCTTGAATACCCGCTTCACCTTTAGTTGCGAGAATGCGGCCGTCAGGAAGCTCCTTGTTCGGGCCGAATAAGACGAATTTCTTGACAACGAGGCCGATGCGGTCTTCGGGAACGATGACCATCCCCAGGAACAGCCGAAGGATCGGTTTGAAAAATATGACCGCAGTCAAAGGGATGAGTACCCACCAAAAGCGGACGAGTGGTTCGATATTTAGTTGTGCGATTGTCATTTTTGGCTCTCCGCTCTATCCCAGGGCGGACAGCGCCGTTGCTGTTGTGATGACCGGGTAGATTGCCGGACTCCGCTATATATGACGAGATAGGCAAACGTGGGTTGCGTGATCAATGGGTCTCGATGAGTCATAAAAACGAGACAGGTCTTTGTGACGAAAACCGCCTGGCCCGAATGACTCGTTGATCTTGAAATGACGCCGGCGCACGTGTGGGCTCCGTGGACTCTTTCGTACCGCTGGGAGAGAGCCTCAACCTTGCGAGAGTTGAGGCATGAAACATTGCGCCAACTGAATCGTCTTTTTCAGGCCACCAGCCGCAAAGCGTAAACGGCGCTGTGAGGAATCAACTGCTTTCCGACTGAGAGCGTACGCGCGCACGAACCAAGCAACGCTCAGTCTTCCTCGTCGATACCCATTCCCTGGATGAGTCCCTTTTCATCAAAGATAAGCGTAACGAGCAAAGTCAGTTTGCTGTACTTGACTCGGTAGGTTGCCCCATCCCTATTGATGCCAATCGGTTCGACCAAAACTCGTGGGCCGTAGCTTCGAATCTCCATGGCAAACTCGGCAATTTTTTCCTTCGTCCATGCCCCCTGCATCCCCGGAGTCATTTTCGCGCTCAGAGTCGCTCCGTCACCGTACAGGAATTTCTTCAACGCTTCTGTGAACGCAGGTACGGTATCGGGGACGGCAGTCGGAGGCACGATTTTTACATCGGGGATGTAGAGCGCCGCGATCTTTCGGGAGAGCTTGTGCGTAGAAGCAGCGTTTGAATTCGCCATCACAATCACCGCCAGTTTGTCATCCGGGAACCGGCGATAACTCGCCGAAAACCCTTTCACTCCTCCGCTATGCCCCATATATTTGTGCCCACCGATCACCGGAACCATCCATCCAAAACCGTAATCCGGCTTACTGCGGTCGTTCAATACCGCCGAAGTCCACATCTGAGTCTTAATCTTCGTGCTTAAGACCTTTTCGCCGTCCATGGCCGCGTTCCACTGCACCATGTCTTTCAGAGAAACGTAGATGCCCGCTGAACCTTCAGCATGAGACGTTGGCGATTCGTACGGCTGGTTCAAAGTCACGCCATCATTGATGAAATACCCAGCGGCGCGATTCTTCACAATCTCGCTGTCGCTGATGATTCTGGCTGTCGTCATTCCCGCTGGTTTGAAGAGTAGCTCAGCGAGCAGGTCGCCTCGCGGTTTGCCACTCACCTTCGAACACATGTAGCCGAGCATCACGTAAGCGACATTGCTGTAGCTCCACTTTTCACCCGGCTGGAATTCGAGCGGGAAATCGCTCTGCAATTTGAGCGCGTCGGCTTCCGTGTAATCCTTCTTGACATCGAAACTCTGTGGATAGTCGCGAGTGATCCCGCTGGTGTGGGTCAGCATGTGTCGAACCGTCACCTTTTCCCAAGCGACTGGCGCTTCTGGCAAGTAGGTTCGGATCGATTCGTCCAGCTTCACCTTTCCGGCCTCGACAAGCTTCATCACGAGTGACGCTGTGAACATCTTTCCAATCGAACCTATCTCGAAGACCGTCGAAGGGGTGACTCTAACTTGGTGCTCAATGTTGGCAAACCCGTACCCCTTCAGCTTGACCACCTTGCCGTTTTGAATGACGGCAACGCTCATTCCTGGCACTCTCGACTTCGTCATCTCGCGCTTCACGAGGTCATCAATCTTGTCGGCCGACGCCGAGACGGGCACGAGTACGAAAGAGAAGAGGAGCCAAGAGGCTGGACAGAGAGTTCGATTCATGACCACATTCTAAGGCATTTCTTGCTGAGAATCTAGACGGATCCAAGCATTCTCTTGAACGTGCTGAGCCTAATGCTTTGCGCGATACGAATTTGGGGTTCGACCCATTTGCCCTTTGAACGTCCTTGTGAAGTGGCATTGATCAACAAACCCGGTTGCCAGGGCTATTTCTCCGATACTCAGATCCGAACTTTCAAGCAAATGACGCGCGCGCTCTATCCGCAGTCTGCGCACGTATTGGCCAATGCTCTGCCCAAAATGCTTCCTAAATGCCTTGGTCAGGTGTGCCGGATGAACACCAATTTTTGCCGCGATGCAATCAAGCCGTAGAGTTTCCGATAGCTCCTCATGGAGAAGATCACGAACTTGGAGTAGCCAGGGAGTCCGGCAGTCGCTCGCGCCAGGCGAATCGGCGTCTCGATGAATACTCACAAGCAACTCAGTTACAAGCGAATGGAGCATGAGACGACTGTAGTTGTCCGGAAATTTGAATTCTTGGAACAATGAAACCATAAGCGATGCGGAGTGGTGAAGCCGGGGGAACGATTTACTTTTCGTTTGTCGTGGTGTGATGCCAAAATCCTCCTCGTTCAACGTAATTTGGAAGGTTCGGGCATTGCCTCGGAATTGGTTGGAGTGGGTTACAAAGGCTGGAACATAAGCGAACGATTTCTCAGTCTGCAAGAAGCTTTCTTGGCCCGAGTGGGTTTCGATCTCACCGCCGAAACACATGACGAGATGCGAATTTTGATGCTCATGCGATCGCATCCGATGATCTCCAACATGGAAGTCTTCCCGGATGTCAATCAGATCAGGCGCTCTTGTCGGAGAAGCTTTGCGTGCTTCGTGCTGCACTAGGACCATTTAGCAAACTCCTTTGCCCACGGCCGCCGAGTTGTATACATCCATGCCTGAAGAATACGACAAAACCAACACCCAAGGTTTCGCAGTCTCTACGCCTGTTGAACCCAATTGGCTATTTTGTCTCCTGGAGAAAAGATGCTTTGTTGGCCCTTCTGACATGAATGCATTCCAAGAGCAATCTCGGGTTTTGCTCCGGGATGACCGAATCAAGCCAAGTCAGAGGCGAGGCAACCTGTGACCAGATCTGGCCGCTCGTCCTGTTAGCTTGCCGTACGTACTATTGAAAGGATTTGCAACATATGTGTTGCAAATCGTGTATAATGCAACATCGGAGTTGCATTTTGAACCAACAAATCCAAGATCAAATCGAACGAACCATCGTCATCAACGCCCCGATTGAGCGGGTTTTCCAAGGAGTCCGCGAGGATCTGCTCGGAAAGGCAGTCGGAGAACTTGTCGCCGGGGCGCATGTCCACTTTGACTTCGGCGAATGGGGCCGGTCGAGCGTCCATGTCATCGCTTATGACCCGCCGAGCTATGTGGCGTATCGCTGGGTGCCGGGAACTATTTTTGAAGGCGACATTTATGAGATGGGGTCCACGCTCGTCGAGTTTAGGCTGCGCGAAGTCGAAGGCGGAACGGAGTTCAAACTCGTGGAAAGCGGATTTGCTTCGCTTCCGACCGAGCGCTACACCGAGGCCATCGAAAACAACACGGCCGGATGGGATCAAGAAATCGCCAATCTGGTCG
>JAEURO010000085.1 GCA_016788345.1 Chthonomonadaceae bacterium | reverse complement strand
TTGAGTTCCTGTTGAGAGGGTAGAAACAGGAATGTCGAACCTGGACGATTTGCCAGGGGGGACCTGTGCTCCGAAGAATGGGAAGGCGGCGTTTCGCTCTAGCACGTTGGTTGCAGCGTCTGGAGAATGGCGGGAGGAGCGTCCATGCTCCGTCCTCCGTTACCACCGATCCCTGGTGACTTCCGCAGAGTCACTATAGACGTGTCACCAAACTGATTGCAACCTTGACGGGACTCAAGCCCCTGCGACCTCGCGATAAACCTGGGCCGTTTCCCGGGCGAACCTCTCAAACTTGAACCTGGCCTGGGATCTGAGCTGACCCGACCTTGCGACCGATTCAACCGTAAGTTCCATGTCCAATATGTCGACAATCTTTTGTCCAAGCTCGTGGTCATGTTCAAAGAAGAAGGCATTGATGTTTTCGTCGGCCATGTCGACTAGCCCTCCTGCCCGGCGGAACAAGACTGGGGCGCCAGTCCACATCGCCTCGGCACCAAGGAGACTGAACCCGGCCTGGAGGCTAGGAACCACTACCAGGTCTGCAGCAGGCAAAACCGCCCACACGTCAGGAACCGGACCCTTGATATCGACCCCATCTTGAAAGACAGGGGGCGGTTCTGGCCCGGCCCCAGATAGAAACAACCTTGCTCCATGGACTTCTGAACGGACGGTCGCCATGGCTTCTACCAAGGGATCAAATCCTTTCTGCATGACAAACTGACCCATGGCAACGATCAGTTTCGTGTCTTCCCGGACACCCAAGGCCTCACGGGCCTGCTCCCTTGTTGGCCACTCGTTAGGAGCCTGGACGCCTGGAACGATCATCTCCAGGTTGGTCGTGTGCTCCTCGTCCAAAACCTGCTTGACTGTCGCAGAACTACATAGGCCGCGATGTGCTGCTCCGAGTCTGTCGATGAGTTCTGACCGCGTCGTCTTTGGAATGTCGTAGGCTGTATAAACCCATGGAGACCGAAGATAGAAAGCCTCCGAGCACGCCCATGCTGCCCGGTATCCCCAGGCGTGGACCATGTCAAAACCTTGGGCCGCCCGCTTGACAAGCTTGCTCACTTCTTTGTCTACCGAAGGACCTGTTCGGTCCGGAATCCAGTCTCCTGCATCATCAACGACCAATTCGATGCCCTGCTGGTCAAGAGCCAAGACAAGTCCATCGAGCAAGGTCTTTGCCGACCCTGTGGTCTGCCTCCTGAGAGCAAGGACTCTCATCTGGGAACGACTTGGTTCTCCAGGAGTCCAGCCAGGACTTGATCTGCCCCAAGGCCCTCAATCTCTGCTTCAGGCCGCAGAAGGACCCGGTGCCGTAATACAGGCACGGCTAGCTCTTTGACGTCGTCTGGTATGACAAAATCTCGACCCCGGATGGCTGCTATGGCCTTTCCGCAAGACAAAAGTCCGAGGCCCGCCCGTGGCGAACCACCGACCCATATGTCAGGGTGCTTACGGGTCGCAGCGACCAAATCATAGATGTAGTCAATGATTTTGTCTTCTACGACAATTTGATCAACGGCGGCGCGAAGTTGGGACAGAGTTTCGGCGTCCAACACCGGTTGCAGGCCAGCTCCCTCTAACTTCTGGGCGCGAAACCCGGCGTGAAACCGTCGCAACATCCCTTTCTCAACTTCGGCTGATTGGTATTGCAGACGGACCTTCATCAGGAACCGGTCTTGTTGAGCCTCAGGCAGGGGGTAAGTCCCTTCAAACTCGATGGGGTTTTGTGTCGCGAACACTATGAATGGGCTGGGGAGCCGGTGTCTTTCCCCGTTGATGGTCACATGGCGTTCCTCCATGGCCTCGAGTAATGAAGATTGAGTTTTTGGCGGCGTACGATTGATCTCGTCTGCTAGGAGGACAGAGGTGAAGACTGGCCCCTTGCGCATTTTGAACTCGACAGACCGTTGATCGAACACCTCCGTTCCCGTGACGTCGCTCGGCATTAAGTCTGGGGTGAATTGGATCCGGCTAAATGGCAACCCTAGGGCCAAGGCGACAGATCGAACCAAAAGGGTTTTGCCAAGGCCAGGCACACCTTCGAGCAACACATGCCCGTCGGCGAGAACAGCAGCGAGGATTTGGTCGACCTCCGCCCCTTCGCCAACGATTGCTTTTGAAACCTCGGCCTTGACCTTGTCGACAGAGGCTTGGACGTCCATAGTCTTCATGCTACCCAGACACTAGCCGGGCCGCATCGTCCTAATATCCTGGAGGGTACAAAGGGGACATGCTCGAGGTCAGAGGGCTTACAAAGGATTACAAAAGCTTTCGGGCAGCAGAAGGGGTCAGTTTTTCCGTCCAGACTGGCGAGATTGTCGGCCTGCTCGGGCCGAATGGGGCCGGTAAAACGACGATCCTTCGGTGTTGCGCGGGCATCCTATGCCCCACACACGGGAACGTCCTCATCGATGGGCATGACATTGTTCTCGATCAGGCCAGGGCAAAGTCCGCACTCGCTTACGTGCCGGAAGTCCCGAGTCTCTACGAGCTATTGACTGTTGACGAGCACTTAAAGTTTGTCGCCATGTGCTTTGACACAGTTGACATGTATGAGACGCACGGCGACGCGCTTCTCGACAAATACGACTTGATCGAAAAGAAGCACAACCTGGTTGCCACCCTAAGCAAAGGGATGAGGCAAAAGTTGGCGATCGCCTGTGCCATGGTCCACCGGGCCAGGGTCTTTCTTTTTGACGAGCCCATGATCGGGATCGACCCAGCAGGAGTCGCAGAGTTCAAAAGAGAGGTCACTTCGGCAAAGGAGTCTGGATGCTCGATTCTTGTCTCGACACACCTTCTCGACACTGCCGAGAGGCTGTGCGACAAAGTCGTCATCATGGCCAGAGGGAAGGTACTTGCGGCGGGAACCCTGCAGGAATTGCGCGACTCTCAAAAGATGGCCGACGCTGACCTTGAGCACGTCTTCTTGAACCTTACTGAGGAGGCTGAAAGTGCGCCCGCTTCTCTTCCTCCACATTAGAACCTTTATCAATGGCATCAAGCGGGCGTTTTCTAGCCCGACCCGAGTCATTGGTGTCTTGTTCTTTATCGTCGCCCAGTTCTCTTGGTTTGGCCGGTTTTTCTTTCAAGAAGGGCTCAGCTCGATGGATGGCCTTGGCATGCCAAAAGGCGGACTGAAATTGCCCCCAATGGCGGTAATTGACGCAATTGTTTTTGGCGCGTTTTGCGTCTTTATGTTGCTGTTCGTATTCAACCTCTTCAACAACCGGACTCTGTTTCGCTCGGCCGACGTTGATGTCTTATTCCCCACACCTGTCGACCCAAAAACGGTCCTCGTCGTAAGAGTCCTCAGAGACGTTTGGATCTCGCTCATAGTGCCTCTAGTTTTTTCGATACTTTTGTGGAAACCAGTCAAGGTCGGATGGGCCAGCCTTTTCCAGGGCATCAAGGATCCGTCTATGGCTAACACGACGCTCCGGGTTGGAACAATCGCATTCTTCCTTTCGGCGATCGCATGGGTATGGATCGGCCATGCCCTGAGCCTTCTCATGCTGAAGCCAGACGTCAAGACCGAACGGTGGCGCAACGCGCTGTCGTGGACTGTCGGCCTGCTCTACCTTTGCTATTTGGGTTGGCTCTACTTCAAAGTCAATACTGGGACATGGCCCCAGACTTTGCTCGATGTCGCTAACGATTGGGATGTCCGCGCCGCCTTTTTCCTAGCAACTGCAGCCACGTCGCTCACCATGGCCCCGTTGACGGGTGAGTGGGCGCCAGGGATACTTGGGTTGACCGTATTGGTCGCGACCTCGATCGGAGCTATCGCCCTTGCCAGGTCGAAAACTCGTTGGATGTACGAGGCAGCCGCACTCAGGGCCAATGTGGCCGAGGCCTCACAAAAACTGCGCAAAAGCGGTGATCTCGTCGCAATGGCGGTCAGCAAAGCTCAGTCAGGCAAAACCCGTGCCGTCCGACAAAAGTGGATCCACCGGGTCACTGTCAGGGGCCCTCTGGCCATGGTATGGAAGGAGGTCCTTGTCCAAGGCCGGATCAGCCCATGGATGATTTACTCGTTCTCATTACTCAGTGTTGGACTGTCTTTTATGTTGGCAAAGCTCAACTTTGCTTCAGGCAATGTAAACGTGAAAGGAGCGTTCATCCTTTTCGTACAGTCCATGTTTATCCTTGGGCCCGCAATGTCGAGTTCACAGAGTGGATTTATCGAGAGCCTGCGCCGAATCGACCTCCTTAAGCCGATCCCTTTTGCATCCAGGACAATTGTCTTTTTTGAGGTCGTTTCAAAAGCGATGGGCTCTTGGGTCGTCAGTACTCTTGGCCTGATCGCAGCTTGGGTCGCAAATCCCGCATTGTGGCAATTTTGCTTCGGAGGCATAGTGATGTTTCCTTGCATGACTCTTGCACTTAGTGCCATGTCGTTGCTTCTCGTTTTGCTCTTGCCTGATGTTGACGACCCGACCCAGCGTGGGTTCCGTGGCCTGGCCACCCTCCTCGGATTCGCTGCCATGACGGGACCCCCCATCGTTGTTTTTGCGGGCCTCGCGTGGCTGAAAGTGCCCATTTTTGCGACTTCGTGCGTCGCTGGTGCGACCATGGTGGCCCTCGCCTGGCTCTGCTCGATGGTTTCGGGAAGAATCTACGAAAGCTTCAACCCAGCGGAATGAGACTGGAACTCAAGCACGACGGTAAACTGTTCTCTATCTAGGCGGTCGCCGGAACGTACAAACCTTATGGCCAGGAAAGGGATTCTTAATCGGTCTACACCTTTTGTAGCGGGTTTGGCGGCGATATTGGCGGTGGGATGGGGCGTGTACAAGCTTTGGCCGGTCTTGGCCTTAAAAGACTTTCATCCGGTGCCACCCATGCCTGGCGACGTCAATTTGATAGCGGCCAGCCGGCTCACGGGGTACAAGATCATTGTTTCCAACGGCACGGCCCACCTCGTCGAGATCACCGACAAAGAGGCGTTCGACGCTCCTGACACAAGCGACAGTTCAGTGTCCAGCGATACCGCCAGGCTTCCTATTCGAGAAACCCTCCGTGCCCTCCAGGGCGATTTGGCCGCATTGTCAAAAGTCGTCATGGCGGTGAACAAGACCAAGGAGGATGAGTTTCCATCCGTTCGGGTCGTATGGACAGCAGAAGACATCGAAAAGGCCATTAAAGGGGACCCGCGCCTGAGGCCGAAACTTGAAGCCGACCTCAACACGCGCCTAGACGGGACGCCACTTGACACCTTAAGCCGAAACGCCATAGTCAACGGCATCGTCATCGACTTGCCCGTAAGAGTCAATGTCCCGATCAACGGGGTCCAAAAGAGCTTAGTGTGCCGAGTCCAAGAACCCTACAAGACGCTTTTTGCTGGTTCGGTCGAAAAAGTCATCAACACGACCTTTAACATTACTGCCGAAAAGTTGGTCGGCACTTACCGTCAAAAGGCACAAGCCACCTTAGACGGATCCCAGCAGAAGGAGGACGTCGCTTACTCACTGCGCTCTCGGATCGATGAGTTCAAAGCAAAGAGATTGGCAGAAGGGCCAGAACGTATTTTGGCCAACATTAATGTGCTTGTCAACGAAAGCCACATGACGGGGGCGTCCTTTGACAGCTATCCTGGGCCAAACCGGTCCATACTATGCAATGTAAAGTTAAGGCTAACGGACGATGGTCGAAAGAGACTGTGGTTGTACAGTCACCAAAAACCTGGTTTCCAGTTATTGTTGACGGTCAACGGTGTCGCCGTAGCGGCGCCCGTGATCACAACTGAGCTGGCCGAACCTGAAGTGACACTGGTGAAAGTGCCCTCGAAAGACCAAGTAGAAGAGGCCGTCCTGACCATTAACAAACTGGCTTCTGGAAACAAATAAGCATGAACAAACTGAGACACACTCCGATCGCGCTCCTGACTCTTGCCGCCCTGACCGTCGGTTGTAATTCCGGTGGTGGAGGCGGCGGAGGATACAAGGCCAAGCCAGTTGAAAAAGTGGCTGCCATTACTCTGACCCCCGGCAAAGAAGACGAACTCTTTCCTGTCAAGGCTGGCAACCAGTGGGTTTACGAGGCTGAAGCGTTTCAGACGACGCCACAAGGCCAGCAGTCTAATAAATCGACTGTGACGTTCCAGGTGACCGAAGTGGTAGATACACCAGAAGGCAAACTCGCCACGATCGAAGTGTCGTCCGACGAAAAACTGTCAGACAGGCTGAAGTGGCGGGTGGGGCCAACCGGTGTCTATCAAATGTCGGGGTCTACCCGTGACAAAATTGACTCACCACTCAAGGAAGCCGGGTTCGAACCTGCGGTTCCGGCACTGCCGTTTCCTGTCAAGGAAGGCAGCGAGGTCGTCGTCACCGCGAACGGGATCCGGCCAGGAGCCGGAATCGGCCCGTTCAAGGCGAAGGTCACGATTGAAGGGATCCAAGAGGTCGATTCAGCGATGGGGCGGTTCAACGCGGTTTGTGTCAGTTCAGACCAGACCTATAAAGAAAAGGATTTCGATTTTCGAACGGTCTCTACATCGTTCTGGGTGCCGAAAGTCGGCATCGTCCGGTATATCCAAGAAATGGTCGTGACAAACCCTCAAGGTAAGACCATCACAACCAGTTCGACCATGAGGCTCAAGAGCCATTCGCCATAGAAAAATGAAAAAGTTGACTCTAATAGCATTTGCTTTGGGCCTCGTCATCGTAGGGTGCGCGCCGACCTCATCGACAGTTCAAAAGCCGAACCAGGGCACAAGCCCCACGTCTGGCTCTAGCACAACGCAACCTGACGCAAAGGCAGACAGCCCCTCGACAGACACTGTCCCCGCCGAGTTAAAGCACGACGCCTACATGCTGAATGGTTTGGACATGGGACGGCCCCTGTCATATAACTTCACGCGCGTCACCGGGGACTCGCCGGAACCTGGAACCCAAACAAACAAGCTCATAAAGGTCGCCAACGGCGAAGCAGAATTTGAGGTGAGCCGGACGGGTTCGTTAGCCGCAATGGGCGATAAAGACACGGAAGTGGTCAAACCGGACGGGCTCTACCTGACATCGACAGCCATGGGGACGCTAAAATCCACGGTAAAAATGATGCCAGCCAAGGTCGTCCCAGGCACCACCTGGGAATATGCGTACCAAATCACCAAGACAGACGGCACGGTCTGGAGTTTCAAAGGAAAGGCCAGGGCGGAGCGAAACGAGAAGGTCACAGTGGGAGGCAAAGAGTTCGACGCCCTGCTGGTGACAGACACACAAGAGCTGGAAGTCAATGGCACGAAGAGGGCCGCCTCGAGCAAAACGTGGTACAGCCGAGGCTTGGGAATCGTCAAGCTCAAACTTCAATCAAAAGACCAAAAGAACAACCTTGTGGACATGTTGGTCGAAATCAACGAGAAAGGAGACCAGTGACCAGTGCTTTCCTATTGGCTTTCGCTTCCAGAAGCGAAAGTGGCGCAGCGACGTTCTTTCCGCTTGTCGCTGGCACCAAGTGGGTCTACTCAGACACCGCCATCAACCAGGACGGCTATGTCGACAGTGTGGGGAACACCCAAGACATAGCTGGCCGGCCAGCCACTCCAATTGTCACGACAAGGAACGGCAAAGTGGACGGGAGCACGTTTTATCGGGTCGAAGACGACCAAGTGTTAGTCGTCGCGTTTGAACAAAACCGGCCACTAGGGAGCCCCTACCCGATCCTCAAGGTCGGGCCGGGGAATGTCAAATGGACCTTTGTTGGGAGTATCCAAATGATGGGCGCCCCAGCCCCTATAGCCATGAAAGGCTCATCAAAGAGAGCAGGGCACAAGGAGCTCTTTGGTAGCAAACGAGATTTGCTTGAAGTCACCATCGACATTACTATCGAAGCTTCTCCAGGGATGACTGTTAAAACACACCAAGTCAGTACATACGCTGAAGGAATAGGCCTGGTCGAATTGAAAGAGAAAACAAAAGTCAACAAAAACACGTCCGAGCGGACCCGAAAATTGGTCTCGTTCACTGAAAACTAAATGTGTCGGACTGCGATAATTGGACTTCTAGCGGCAGTGATGGCCATCGGAGGGTGCAATTTGCCGTCCTCGGTGACTGGTTCCGGCCAAGTCCATGCGCCGGGCAAAACATTTGCAAGCCAAGATTCCATCACTCCCGACGCCTTGCCGTACACAAATGCCCGATTGTTGCTTGCGGGGACAGAGGTCAAGGTAACTATGACAAGAAGGGCTTCACCGGGCCAAGTCATATTCGACCTATCGGCGAGGGACGTGGTCTTGGAATCAGAGAAGTACCTTTCTGACGACAAGGCCTTCAGCTTTGTGGGGCTGTCCGACGAGACGTTTCAACCAGCCATACCCCTTGTTGTCTATCCATTTTCAATCGGCGATGACTGGACCTGGTCCGGAACAGCCAACCTGGGGCCGAACTCGAAGCCGGCTGAAGCCAAGCTCACATGTTTGCCCGAGAAGCTGAACCTGCCTGGCGGCGTCTACGACTGCGTGCTCGTCACAGCCGATGTCATCGTCCAGGCGTCTAGGGGCGTCCCTAGCAAGCGGACCTTGAAATTTTGGTTCCAGCCCAAGTCTGGGCTGGTCAAGCGAGAGTTCGGGTTTAGTTCGACGAGGGAACCGGCGTCTGTCCAATAGCAGACGATGGGATCTCTTCAGCAAGGGCCATGAGGCTGCGAATCGATGACCAACAAATTCTACAGGACGCAAAGCCCTAAAGGGATTTTTGAGTCAGGGGTCGACAGACCCGGCCAGGGCATGGACTTTTGGTTGATCGCGGCAGCGGCCACACTGCTGCTGATCGGCTTGGCTGCCATCCATAGCATAGATGTAGCCCGCCCTGGGGCAAGCTACATGGTCAAGCAAGTCTTGTTCGCGGCAATTGGGATGATCGTGTTCCTGACTTGCTCACTGTCGACCCCCAAGAGTCTGGAACGCTTGGCCCCGCTTCTCTATGGATTAAACATCGTGTCCCTGATGTCAATTTTTATACTTGGAACGCGACGAAAAGGGGCGACGCGCTGGATCGATTTTGGCCCGATACAGTTTCAGCCAAGTGAAGTTGCCAAAGTGATTTTGATCATTACGTTAGCGGTTTATTTCTCCAGGCGATGGTCCGACACAAAGTCATTGTCGACCTATCTTGGATCGCTGTTCCATGTGGCTCCAGTCATCGGCTTGGTCCTTCTGCAACCTCACTTCGCCGGGTCTATGTCTCTCGTCATGATATGGCTTTCCATGTCCCTTATCGCAGGTATCAACTGGAAGTACGTGGCGATCACTGCGGCGATCATTGGAGGGACAGTGGGCCTCAGTATGAAGTTACGGATCATGCCGCCCTATATGCTCAGCCGTATCGAGGCGGCCCTCCATCCAGACCCAAAGGGCAACGCTTACCAGCAGGAGAGAGCGAAAATTGCGTTTGGCGTAGGAGGCGCGACCGGAGTCGGCTACTTGAAAGGTGAGCAAAAGGCCGGCCGATACATCCCTGAACAACAGAACGACTTCATCTTCACCGTCATTGGCGAGGAGTTTGGAATGATCGGCGCAGGCATCGTGGTCGCGGTTTTCGGATTCTTCTTCTATCGGATTTGGCTGGTAGGGTTTCGCGCTTCAGACCCAGTGGGCCAGCTTCTTTCCGGAGGTGTGCTTGCAGTTCTTGGTTTTCACACGATAGTGAACTTGGGCATGAATGTTGGCATCTTACCTGTGGCAGGGCTGTGGCTCCCGTTTATGAGCTATGGTGGCACAGCCCTCTGGATGTGCATGGCCTGCGTCGGCCTCATGGCAAGCGTCCGCTAACTTGTTAGAGTTTGCCTTGGCTGCTCGTGCTCACGGCATCGATATATTGACCTGTGAACTTGAGGACATCTTCCTTGGTCGCGCTCATGAACTGCGGGATGATGCGATACTCGGTTCCCAAATACTTCTTTTGCTTAAACAGCTCATACATAAAAAAGTCTTGGCTTAATCCAGGAATGTCTTCGTGGAACGCGGTGGGACCCTTGAATGTAAATGTCGCATATGTCGGCGCCGAGTTGCCTCTCGCAATCTGCACGAGTTTGATCGGCACATCACCGTGGGCTTTTGTCTTAACTTTGGCGTTTTCTTCACTCTTAATGTCCCAGCCCTGGGCCTTGAAGCACCATCGCTGGTCATGGAACGACTCCATGCGGTCGCCGACCACGATAACCGCATCCCAAGACTGGCCTCGGTTGTCAACAAAGTACTGGCCAGTGATGCCGACAGGATCCAGCTCTTTGTACACGACCTCACCCATGACATAGGACGTCTTTGAACCTGGTTTATCGGGCTTTAACGTGTAGCCTTCGAACGCGCTAGGTGACATTTCGTGCACCCAACTCTCCGACGGACGGCCACTTGTCCTGAGGGCGGCAGAATTGTTCAAGACGCCAAAGCCGACCAAAATGGCGGCCAGCACTATCATTGGTTTGATCATTTGTATCCCATCTTTCGGGTCATCCAACCCAGAATCAAGAAGCAAACAGCGAGAGCGAAGTAGCCGCTCATGTCGTGCATTTGCTTGAAGTTGTCATACGCAAAACTTGGCCAAGTGTTCGCTGCATAGCCTATCAGGCCAATCCGGAGCCCATTGACGACCATGCTCAATGGGAGGGCGATGCCAGCTAGCAGGAGGTTTTTCCACCAAGCGAGCCTGCCTATCATGATAAAGAAGAAGACTGCAGCAAAAATCGCAATGGTTGTCCTGAGGCCGCTGCAAGCGGCCGCGACTTGAAGCTGCTGCCCAAAATTCGGCACGTACATGATGGTGGGGTCCTCACCTCGAAACGGCTTGAGCCCAATCGTGTTCATGAAAACGTACGCTATCTTGGACGAAATGACTTGCAGCCCACCAGTGGACCGGTCGATGATCTTGTCGAAAACTGGCAGCCCCATCAACAGAAACAGGATTGGCGGGGCCAATGCCATCAGCCATCGCCAACCTGCTACAAACAGCACGCCCAAAAGCAAGGTAAGCACCAGTAGGCCGGACAGCAGCGTCGGCATGATACATCGGGAGGCCGCCAAAGTCACGTACAAAACGGGCACGATCATGGCGATGACCCACCACTGCGACTTAACAGGGAGTGACTTGATACGGGGCCACTTCTCCCAAATTAGGTAGGCAGAACACAGGGGGATGAGGAGTCCATGAGCATAATAGCCCTCCATGTCCATCCATCGCGACCAAATTTCG
>JAEURO010000084.1 GCA_016788345.1 Chthonomonadaceae bacterium | reverse complement strand
TGGCCGAAGGCGGCGTGGAACAATGTGCCCTTCACAGGGCCATAAACCATCGTGTCAGCGTAGACTTGGTCGGCGACCTTGCTAGTGTCGACAACTCCCGAAGCCACCGAGTGAAAGGCTTGATCCATTTTGCCGAGATAGAGCTGGCCCTGGGTCTCGATCCCGGATCCGAGCGTTCGAGCGGCTCTCATTCCCTGAACAAGGGTCGATGGCATTGGCTGGCCAGTCTTGTAATGTTTGGCAAACAGCTTGAGAACGGATGGCTCCCAAACCCAATTCTCAAGCATTTGCGACGGAGCCTCGACGAAGTCCTGGGCCACCGATGTGCCTGAAAAACGCCCGAGGGTCGTTTCTGTAAGAATCTGGTGCAATCCATGTCCAAACTCATGGAAAAATGTTTCTACTTCGTCATGGGGCAATAGAGATGGCTTGGTCGCCGTCGGCTTTGTAAAGTTGCATACGAGCGCAGCGAGCGGCAGATCAGTCTTTCCATTGCTCCACACTTTTCTTCCGCGGAGTCCCCAGCAAGCCGCATGGTTATACTTGTTAGGTCTCGGATAAAGGTCAGTGTACATGTGACCGAGAAGTCTGCCAGTCGCTTTGTCTGACAATTGGTAGAGCTTGACGTCGGTGTGCCACAAGGGCAACCCTAATTTTTGGGCTTCAGACGTCACGTCCGTCATCACGATGCCAAACAAATCTTCGGAGACCTTAAACAGACCACTTACGACCTGTGAGATCGGGAAGTATTCACTGACCTTTTCGCTGTCCACATTGTATTTCTGATTTCTCAGCAAATTTTTATAAAACGCATAGTCCCATGGATCGAACTTTGCATTCTTGTTTTTCGTGAACTTCCTTTTTAGGTTTAGGAACTCCTGATAGTCCGCTTTGGCTTTCTTATTCACTACCGGCTGAAGCTCTGCATAAAACTTAGCGACTGTCTCAGAGTTTTTGGCCATTCTCGTCGCTACCCGCTCATCGACTGTGTTTTTGAATCCTAAGATCTTTGCATGCTCGGACCTAAGCTTTAACAATTTCTCAAGTACTTCTACATTCTTTCCCGCTCTTCGGCGGTATGTTGTCCATACCTTCTGCCTAGTTTGAGCGTTCTGACAATAATCCATCAGGCCGCCATAACTTGGCCCATCGAGACTGAATAGAACCATGCCTGCGGACACTGCTTGTCGATCCACGACATCTTTAGGCACTCCCTTGAGCTCTGATGGGAACAAAGGGACGATGCTCGCATCTTCAGATATGTTTGTTTCGAAATCGATAGACAGTTTGCTCATTTCCACTTCAAGTGATTTCAGACGGTCTCTTTGCTCTTTGGGAAGGCTCATACCTGACAAGCGATAGTCCCTCATCGTGAAATCCAGGAAGCGGGCTTCTTCGCCAGACAGGGTCGGCTTTCGGTCCGCGTACTCTTTAATAGCACGATAGAGACCCTCGTTCTTACCGACTTCAATAAGCCAGTTGCTGACTGCTTCGTTTGCAGCCCTGGAAGACTCCCGGGTTGAAGCATCGGTCGACACGTTCTGCATGAATATTGTCAAGGACGTGTCCTGGTCTAGCCTGGTAAAAACATCGTCAAGGGCACCAAGTGTGTTTTGAAAGTTCCTGTCTCCTGGCGGAACGGCGACTATGGCTTCCAAAGCTTTGTCTGCATTGGCGAGGGCTTGCACGACAGAATCCGGAACTTGACCAGCCATTGCGACCGTCGCCATGGCGGCGAGACAAAGGAACGATGACCATTTGCGCATGACGTCAATCTTACGCCTCAACAGCATTTTTGCCCGTTCCTTTGGTCCCCCATCGAAAACTATCAGCGAAGATCGCCGGTCGAGAAGACGCCTGTCGTGGATTCTGAGAATTCAAATCTTGGAACTTCTCCAGGTCCGAAGTTCAGCTCGACAAGGGGTCGCACCACTTGCTCAGTCATGACTTCTTCGGCAAGCTCTCGCCGCAGAGCGTTAATCTGCAGGAGAAGTATCTGCAGATGGACCTTTCCCAAAGCAAGTGACCCGACCCGCCTGCCTTCATCGGTAGTCAAAGTCTGTCCAAGGACAGCCCTCGCAATCTCTCGGTTGTGGAACTCTATGGCCTCTTGGAACCCAGTGGAGGGTTCCCGGCCCCCGCCCAAAAGACTGACTTCGATTTCTTGCGGGTAGATGACTGCAGATGTAGACTGAAAGTCTTGCAGAGCCCGCAGGATCGTGGTCTGTTCTTCTGGCGGGAGCCCTCGCTCGTAGCGCCCCATGACGGTCGGAATCGCAAATTTTTCCAATTGAAGTTTCCACGCTTTGAGCAGCCCTTGCTTGGCCTTCCAGTGGGGATAAGCGGCGTCCAGGTCGCTCTGCCCCTTTGGCAGTCCATACTGACGCCTGTGGATATAGACGGCAAATTTTTCTTTAGGAAGGTCGCGGTCTGGTTCTCCTGGCACTCTGAGGCTGAGGCCCTCTATCTTGCCAAATTTATTCACTTTGAGTCCGAAACCTGACGGATCTTTAGGGCGCACGGCTTCGATCCAATAGTGTCCTTTGTCCGCGGCGTATACGACTTCTTGGACAGACCATCCCTTGGTAAAAGCGTCCGCCGCATGGCCTATGACTTGTAGGGGCGAACCCTCCATCCGGTCGAAGGCCTTTACCACAAAGTCGGCCTTTTGTTGCGCCAAGGGCGTGTGGCTCGCAGGGACGATTCGAAAGTCGGCAGCCAAGACCGCCAGCTTCTTCAGGGTCAAGACCGTTTGAACCATCGAGTCTTTCGTCATCTGGTCATAAGTGTCGTAGCTCAGGTCACCGAACGTATGTCCTGGACTGGCAAAAGCGGCCCGCTCCCATTGCGCGAGTTGTGGGGCCGTGTCATTGATCGATTTTGTTTTGCGTTGGAATGGTTTCTTGAAAAGTCTCATGGTCGTAGGTGTCCTGTCATTCAGAACTGGCGTCGTGGGCCCATGGATATCGTGGGCCTGTAAACCTTGTGGAGCTGGTTGGCTGCAAGTGCAAGTGCGATCACAAGGTCGTCGTGATAGCCTCCTGTCGCCGCCAGCCGATGGGTGCCGTTGCCAGAAACTTTGGCCTCGAAGTGCTCAAGCTCTCGCAGCAGTTGCGGATCGGGTTCAAATCTGAGTGCGGCCCTCTCGATCAACCAAGCCAGGTTATCGATGAGTCTTCCCTTCGATTCGAGTGTAAATGTCAGACCCTCGACCAATCTCGTGGGAAGCGCCAATTGTAGCTGTTCCAACATGGCGTCCCCAATCCCAGTACTGTCACAAAGCACCGTGGCTCCGGGAAACCTTTCGACTATGGATGCGACCCTGCGGACTGTTTCAGACCAAGTCAAGCCATGGAACCTATCAAGCTGCGCCAGAGAGGCCTGGTCTCTGTCTCCCGAGAGCACGGCCACAGCTGTATAGTCTGAATACCGAGCCCAATCGACTCCTATGACAAAAGGGCCCGTCAGCGTCGGCATAGCAGCGACGAGACAGGCCTGGACGCAGTCGGACTTGAACACTTGGTTGGACGATTCGTGGAACTGCGCACCATATTCAACTGCGAACGCACGCTCGCTCACGAGATCACGTTGGAGACTAAGGTATGTCGGTGAGACAAACGGCGATTCGGAAGACGGAGCGCTTTGGCTCCAAACTCCGTTCTCGCCGTTCTGACCCATCATGAAGAACCGCCAAAAGTGGTTTTTGCCGTGCGGAGTACTGATCAAAGTGAGGTATCCATCCGTAGTTGCGAGCATCGGCATTGCGACTTCGCTAACAAGCGCCTCCGGGAGATAGGCCGCCTCGTCAACTACAATGTGTGTGGCTTCGTTGCCGCGAAGGGACCGCGGAACATGCCCTGACCGGGCCACCACTGTGTGGCGACCCAGGGTCAGGCTCGGAAATGGAGTCTTCTTTACTTTTGGTCGCTCAGTAAAGAGCTTTTTGCTACCTTTGCCATCTTGCCGCTCGAAGATCTTATCTATGAACGACAACACTTTCTGATAGAGGATGTGTGCTTGGTCGACCGTGGGAGCGAGGACGAGGTGCTTTGTAGGAAAGGGCCTCGTCAAGGCTTGCACGATCTGGGCTGCACAGACTTCGGTCTTCCCCCACCTTCTGCCACAAGCGAGGACTTTGATCTTCGCAGGTTGCAGCAAAAATTCACGTTGTCCTGGATGAGGCTCCCAAACATCGGCGACAGCGTCGAGAAAGCTCTGCACACTGGCTCATGGTGCTGGGTACAGGGTTTGTCAACCAGGGGCCGTGTCAGGGTCTGCCCAGGTGAGACAAGTTGGTGAGTCGGGTGGCGAAGAGTCGAGCAAGTGCGACATAGCCCTTGTCGTTCAGGTGGATGGCGTCACTGTAGATGTCGTCCCTCGCGGAGAGCGACCTATAGGCATCGACCCTGTCGATGATTTGTCCAAAAGCTTTTCGCTCAGAGACCAAGCTTATGAGAGCTTGATCCTGAATCTCGCAGTGGAGTATTTCGAATGCGTTTTTTTCCCGTGGAAGCGCTACGTTTGCCCATAGGGTCCGGGCATTTGGGTTTGCAGCCGCAATTTGATCAGCGATTTTTCTGTAGTTTTGAAGTGTGTCCGCCCATGGGTACAGGTCGTTTCTGCCTACCATGACGATGACAACATCGGGTCTTGTGCTGAGGAGCCACGTTCCAGAATTGCCGACTCCATCAGGCCGTCCGTTTCCTAATTCAAATGAAGTCCATCCAGAGTGTCCATCGTGGTTCGGGTCGGTCAATCCTCCGGGCCATTCGACAGACATTCCAACGAAGTCGAACTCAACGCCCTTTGCCGCGAGCATTTGCTTGAGATACCAGCGGTACCCTCCACCCCGGGTCCCTGGCCCTGCTCCAACAGTCAATGAATCGCCGAGACAATGGATTTTGCCGATCCAAACTGCTTGAGAGGAAACTGAGAGGGCAACCCCAGCCACCGCAACCAACAACAACCTTATGTTTGTCGCCCATGGAAGAGTTTTGCTGGCGGGCTGAGGGGGCCGCATCTCAACTTCTTAAGACGCTTCCGGCTGCAACATTGACTCTTACTTACTTTTGAATCAGCGTTAATTTTGCCGTTCCATCGCTCTCAATGCCCTGTGCGATGGCGACCTTTGAAAAGCGTACGTCTAGGGCAACCAAGTCTCCAGACTCAAGGCCCCAATAGACTTTGCCTTCTGCCGAGCCTCCCTCGATCGGGGAATAGGCCACCATTATTGATGCACACTCCTTGCCGCCGACTTTTAGCAATCCTAAGAAAGTGGCTTCACACTTTCCAAGTCTTCCAAACCAGTCTTGGACTTCCCACTTGTCTCCGACCTTGGCGCCGGACTCAGGCACACGTGAAGACGAAAAAGCCGACAAGAGTTCGTCGATACCGGACTCAAACTCTTTCTTGTCGACAGGTTGTCCCCCCTTCAGGTGTTTGGACACTTTGTGTTCCTCAGGCTGCTCTTGGTCAGACCCCATGATATGCAAGACCCCTTTTTCCAGCCAGGACTCGCCTTCGTACGATCCATCTGGCTCAACCTTGATGACTTTTTGGTGGGCAGTTCCTTTGAACGTTGCCTCTTGCTGCATGACTAGAAAGGTCAATTCGAGGGAGTACATTAAGTGCTGGCCCGCAACAGGATCTTTTCTGGGCACGATGACTTTGTCCTGAGCTTGGGAGAAGGAAACGAGGGTCAGGGCGAGAGAAGCTATCGCGATTTTCACTTCAATCGATACGATTCTGGCGGCGTTAGGTTGTCTTGTCATCATGGAAGTGGGACAATTGGCCATCTGCCATGGTATGCTCCCGCCATGCTTTCCTTGGTTGTTTTTGCGGCAGCGACTATGGCCGCACCTCCGGGAAACCCATTCAGGATTCCTGCCGCTTTCGTCGGTCGTTCGGTCATCAACAACCCAACTATCAGCGAGAAAGTCATCGCCCTAACGTTTGATGATGGTCCGAGCCCCCTGACCACACCAAGAGTCTTGGCGGCTCTCAAGAAATACAAGGCTTCCTCTACGTTTTTCATTGTTGGCGGCATGGCAAAGAACAGGGCAAAAATTCTCAGACAAATGGTTCGAGAGGGGCACGTAGTAGGTAACCATACATATTCGCATCCCTACCATCCCGACAAAGAGAAGGCAGCCATTGAAATAAAAACGACCAACCAGGTCATTCATGCTGCGATAGGTGTCTATCCAACAATTTTTCGCCCGCCAGGTGGATTTATGGACTCTTGGACAGCTAGATTAAGTAAGGCAAGCGGCCTAGCCTCGGTCTTCTGGACTGGTTCCAGCGGCGACACAGCGACGAAGTCTGAGGACGTCGTCTATTCAAACGTCATCCGGTCGGCCCATCCCGGAGCTATTATCCTGATGCATGACGTAAAGGAGCACACGACAAGGGCGGTACCGAGGATTCTAAAAACTCTGAAGAAGAACGGGTACCGGTTCGTAACGGTTCCCGAGATGCTCAATATTTGGGAGAAGTCACGAGAAGCCTCTAATAAGAAACTGGTCGCGGCCCGTAGTGATGGGCGTAAGTCCAAGTCTGGATGATCACTAGCTGATCGCCAAATAATTTGTTTCCGATTCAGTTGGAATCGGTTTTGCGTCTTGTCCACCAAGTGTTGGCGGCACCAAAAGGTTTGCCACGGGGACGCCCATTCCACCTTGTGGGTCGTCATCGGACAAAATTTCCATCAAGAGTTCGCTGGCTCGATGTCTTGCTGAACTCGCAGTAACCGGCTCAAAACCCTCAAAGTAGCTCGACCATTGGGGATTCATTGTGTCAATGAATTTTTGGCGACGACGAGGGCTGAGCCTCAAGAACGCCTTCTCAAAATCTATCGCCGCGACAAGAGAGTCGAACGCCTGGGCAAAAACTATCCTGTTGATGCTCCTCCAATCGCTTGTGCCGTTTTCTAAGACTTCAAAAACTCCTTCGATGGTGCGCGTAACACCGGTCACGATGTCCCGAGCTTCGCTAGCAGCCACAAAGAAGTACGTCGGCATACAACATATTATGCCGTCAATTCACGTGACTTGATCCATAATTTTCCACACTTTTCCTACAGAAGCATATGCCACAATTGAAGAATGCGCTGGAAGGATCGAGAAGAAAGCTCTAACATCGAAGATAGACGCGGCATGTCCGGCGGAGCAAAAGCTGGACTCGGCGGTGCAGGCTTGATTTTGGTCATCGTATTCTCCCTCATAACCCGCCAAAACCCCTTGGAAGTCATCAGTCAAGTCAACTCAGGTCAACCAGACTCCAACCATGCCTACCAACCTTCTGCCAAAGAAGAGTCTCTACGAAAGTTCACTGCCGTGATTCTTAAAGACACAGAGACCACATGGAACGAAGCGTTCAGATCAATTGGCCGAGATTATAAAGAACCAGTCTTGGTCATGTTTACAGGACAAGTCAAGTCTGGATGCGGAGTCGCAGACGCTGGCATGGGGCCTTTTTATTGCGGTGAAGACGAGAAAGTCTATATAGACCTTAGTTTCTATCAGCTTCTTAAAGACAGGTTTGGATCAAAGGGAGATTTCGCGCAAGCTTATGTCATAGCCCATGAAGTCGGACACCATGTTCAGAAGCAGTTAGGTACGCTTGATAAAGTACACGCGATGCAATCGCGTTTGTCTCCAAAAGACTACAACGCCTTGTCTGTACGCCTGGAGCTCCAAGCTGATTACTATGCGGGAGTATGGGCAAAACAAGCTAGAGAAATGGCGTCTCTTGACGAAAACGATCTGCGCTCCGCACTAGAAGTGGCAAAGGCCATAGGAGACGACGCAATACAGACCCAAGCCCAAGGATATGTCGTTCCTGACGCCTTCACGCATGGCACGTCAGAGCAGCGGGCGCGTTGGTTCCTAAAAGGCTGGGAGTCCGGCGATTTCCGTAGGGGCGACACGTTTAGTGTCCGTAACCCTTAAACCCCTATCGAATATTGAAGTACTTTGCGTCAGGATGGTGGATCACAATAGCGGAAGTCGACTGTTCCGGGTCTAACATAAACTCTTCGGTTAATGAAACGCCAATGTCTTCTGGTCTAAGTAAGTCAAAAATTTTCGACTGGTCTTCTAGATTGGGACAAGCTGGATAACCAAACGAATACCTTGCACCATGGTACTTCGCACTAAACAACAGGCGCCGCTCTGCAGGCTCATTGTCGTCAATATTCAACTCTCGCCGCATTTGTAAGTGCCAGTACT
Source organism: Chthonomonadaceae bacterium (assembly GCA_016788345.1). Lineage (GTDB taxonomy): Bacteria > Armatimonadota > Fimbriimonadia > Fimbriimonadales > Fimbriimonadaceae > JAEURO01. The sequence goes on along the minus strand of JAEURO010000084.1, from coordinate 2,975 downwards.
CGGCGAGAGCTTCAGCTGTTTCCACGCCCAACCCGTGTGTCCATAAGTACTCCTGATAAGAACCATCCTGGAACTGCTTACGCTCTAACTCAGTGACCCTTCTTCCAATCGTTACCAATGAGAAGCCGACCACGTCGCACACTGGACTCTCTTCCGGCTGAAAGAAATCGGCTAAGCAGAGTCTCTTCTCTGCGCGCTGTCTAGGAAATGTGAACCGTGTCCGCTCCGTCTCCTGATCCTCCTCGTAAACAATAAGGTCGTTTCCAGAACTTTTCGCATAGAAGTAGCCCCATTTGACTTCTGGTTTGATCACGGGAACCAGTTCGCGCTTGAGCCGTTCAAAAACCGGCTCAACGTTTTGCTCCAGCCAGTTGGAAAACTCGGCATTGGTCATATCTTGCGGCTTTTTATATTGCCACTGCCCACGAAACAGTGCGACCCGGTTGACATAACCAAACACCTCTCCTAGGTCAATTCTACTAAATGACCGTGCCCCATAAAATGGAAGTTTTGGCGGCATGACTGGTACGATTTCACTTCGCTCACCAGAAAAAACATACAAGGCTTGGTCAATGACTCCCACGCGGTGCGAAGCCACTCGCTCCACGCTTGTCTCTGCCGTACGCTCGTTCGGGGTGTCACGGACCTCTTCCATAAGCCGAAGTCCTTCAAAGGCATCTTGAGCATATCTCACTTGCCCCTTATAGATTTGTGACAAATCTTGTTCAACGTATCCACGAGTAAGGGCAGCGCCACCCAAAATAACAGGAAAAGTCGATAAACCCCGGTCATTCAGCTCCGATAAGTTGTCTTTCATGATAAGTGTGCTCTTGACCAATAAACCACTCATACCAATCACATCGACTTTGTGTTCTAGAGCTTGCTCAATAATATTGTTAATAGGTTGCTTTATTCCAATATTAACAACACGATAACCGTTGTTGGAGAGAATAATATCGACTAGGTTCTTGCCAATATCGTGTACATCTCCAGCGACAGTTGCCAAGAGAATCGATCCTCGATCTTGGGCCTCTGACTTGTCCAACATTGGCTCCAAGTATTTGACAGCCTGTTTCATGACCTCCGCACTTTGGAGCACAAAGGGTAGCTGCATCTTACCGGCTCCAAACAGCTCGCCAACCGTCTTCATTCCTTCGAGTAAAACATCATTGATCACCGACAGAGGCGAGCGTGTTTCCAAACAGGCATCAATGTGGGTCTCAAGGTTTTTCTTTGTGCCATCTACAATGTGCTTGACAAGCACCTCGTCTGGTGGCATTCCTTCGAGATTCTCTTCCGAAGCTTGCCGGACACTTTCGCCTTCAAACAGCTCTAGCAGCCGAACCAGTGGATCATAGCTGTGAGGATCCTTATTTTCCATTATCCTCTAAGTAGACCGACACAAACCACGCGGGTCGCGAGTGAACGATTCATCGTATAGAAGTGTATACCTGGAACACCACAAGATAGCAACTCTTGACATTGCCTTAGCGCCCACTCTATCCCAATGGCCATGATAGATGCTTCGTCGCCTTCGAACCGTTCAAGTCTCTTTAACAATTCTGGCGGAATGGTTGAGCCACACATCGACGAGACTTTCTTGATTTGGGAAAAGCTGGTCACCGGCATTATTCCCGGAAGAATTGGCACTGAGACGCCTAATGTTCGTAATTGCTGGACAAAGGAAAAATAGTGGGTGTTATCAAAGAAAAGTTGTGTTGTCACATAGTCCGCGCCCCTCGATACTTTATGTGCCAAACGTTTCAGGTCGTCGTTACGGTCTGAGTTTTCAACGTGTCCCTCTGGGTGTCCTGCGACGCCGATGCAAAACTTTCCATGAGATCTTATGAAATCTACGAGTTCGTCCGCATACTCGAAGTCGCCTTTGATATCTAGTCCAGTAACTGGAGGGTCTCCTCGTAGCGCTAAAAGATTATATATTCCTAAATCGCTGAGCTGGGATAGAATTGTATCAACTTCCTTTCGCTTGTGCCCGCGGCATGTCAGGTGGGCGACCGGCTCGATCCCGGTTTCCCGTTTTATCCGGGCGGCGATTTCGACAGTTTTTCCCCGTGTACTGCCTCCGGCTCCATAGGTGACGCTTACGAAGGCAGGCTCGAGTTCAACAAGGTACTCTATCGTAGAGAAGAGCTTCGAGAGTCCCGCGTCCGTTTTGGGCGGAAAGAACTCGAAGGAAAACGTCGGCTTGCCGGACGAAAAAGCCTCAGAAACCAACATCGACTTGAAGATGATTATGAAGGTACGTTAGAAAGGGCTCAGGCCAAAGACATGACCAATCCAATTCTTGACGCACTCTCCGACCGGGTCCTCCTATGGGATGGAGCCATGGGGACCCAGATCCAAGCGGCAGAACTGGCTGCAAGCGACTTTGAGTATCAAGGAAGGATCTTAGACGGTTGTAATGAAATCTTGAACCTATCCAGGCCTGACGTCATCGAGGCGATTCACGACTCCTATTTCCAGGCTGGTGCCGACCTAGTTGAGACTAACACTTTTGGAAACACTTCAATCGTGCTCGAGGAGTATGGCGTCTCCGAATTGGTCTACGATCTGAGCCTGGCTGCTGCCCAAATTGCGAAAAGGTCGGCTGACAAGTTTTGCGATAAATTCGTGGTTGGAGGTGTCGGCCCTGGGACAAAGCTTTTGAGCCTTGGACACACGACATGGGACGAGGTCAGCCGCACGTACTTTGACGCTTGGAAAGGACTGTTGGACGGCGGTGCAGACGCACTTCTTATCGAAACTCAACAAGACATGCTTGTCCTGAAGGCTGCGCTTGTGGCAATGCACGATGCTCGGAAGGCGACTGCCCGTGAGGTGCCTATTTTCGTGCAAGTGACGATGGAGCAAACCGGCACGATGCTCCTCGGAACCGAAATTGGCGCCGCTCTCAACTTTATCGAGTGCTTCCCTGCAGTTGCGGCCATAGGGATCAACTGTTCGACCGGGCCGGT
>JAEURO010000083.1:268-11215 GCA_016788345.1 Chthonomonadaceae bacterium | reverse complement strand
GCCCGAAAAAGTGCGTATTGCTGGACAAGCTATCGCATTTTCTGTTCTGGGCTGCGCTGTTGTGTCGCTTTCTACTTTTCCGAAGAACCCAATCCTGATTTTTCTGTTGTCCACCACAGGGCTTGCGATCAGTTGTATGGGAGGGATCCCTTTGCGACGTGCGTACCCGATAAATATGAAGAAGGGCAAAAGCTGGGCTTACTCTTCGTCTGGCCGAAGTTCGCCCGCGACGGGCCGGGGTACGATACCGCACCACATGCCAACGCACAAAGTCACCGCAGAAGGGTTTGGGACGTTTGAAGTCGAAGAGGGGACTAAGCTCGTCCTGGCCCTCGAACGCAACGGGGTCGACGTCAGCCACCGGTGTGGCGGCAACGCCCGTTGCACGACGTGCCGTGTCACGTTCCAGAGCGAAGAGCCCCCGATGGGCGAAACCGAGCGGCAATGCCTCGACGAGGACGGCGTCCTGGGAGAGTTCCGCCTCAGTTGCCAGAGCCGGGTCGACCGAGATATGCACGTGACCGTCCTCATGCGGGCCAGCGAACAGGGCTGGGACCCCGGCGTTGAAGTCGAAGACTGAGTCCCATTTGGCATGTAGGTTTGAGGCATAATTAGGGGTTCGGAACGCCGCTCATGAACAAACAAGCCATCTTAGAAAGCGTTGTCAAACCCTATCAGAAAGACGACGTGCCAGAGATCAAGCCTGGTGACACCGTGCGTGCCCACGTGAAAGTGCGTGAAGCAGGCAAAGAGCGGATCCAAATTTTCGAGGGACTGGTGATCGCGGTCAGACACGGGAGCATCGCCAAGAACGTCACAGTCCGAAAGATGAGCAACGGGGTCGGGGTCGAAAGGACATTCCCGGTTCACTCTCCAAACGTTGCGAAATTTGAAGTCCTTAAGCACGGTAAGGTTCGCCGAGCCAAGCTCTATTATCTTCGCGACAAGGTCGGGAAGGCCGCTCGAATCGAAGAAAAACGATAACGAGACGTGCCTGACCTCACGTGGCTACTGGCTCAGTCGCAAACCGAAGGGTTTGCTACTTTTTTCGATAAGGTGGCCAGAGCACCTCTTGGGCTCGTTGTAGCCATCGCAGGCATTCTAACTGGTGTTCGTCTTTTGCTTTGGCCGACCCTCAGGTTCACAGAACCTGACGACAGGTTCGGCGTCTATGTGGCCGCACGCATCGTCAGTGAAGTGCTCGACGCCGCGATCTACGCCGGAATGGTCATCTTCATGCTTGTCAGGCCATTCGCTTTCCAGACGTTCTATATTCCATCTGGCTCGATGATCGACACTTTGAGGATCAACGACTATATAGTGGCGAATAAGTGGGCTTACCGTATTGGCGACCCAAAGGTCGGCGACATCGTGGTCTTCCGGCCACCCCCACAAGCCTTAGAGCCAGGACAAGAGGACACGGACTTTATCAAACGCTGTGTAGGCGGGCCAGGCGACTTGGTTGAGATCAAGGACAAGAAGTTCTATCGAAATGGCGACGTCGTGGCAGAACCCTATGTCGACTACACCTATCCGCTCCAGGCCAACGGGCCAGTCCTGCCCAAGAACCTTTGGCCAGAAGTCAAGCAGGCAGACTTCAAGCTTGTGGCTGTCGATGGAAAGTATGTGCCTCTGCAATACACGAGGTCAATCGTCAACCGGATGCCGCTCGTGTCGACGAACGAGGACGATCTCCTGACACAATGTGCGGCTGAATATGTCCCTCCGAGCCCGCAAGTTGCAGCTCAGTGGCTTGCTCAGCCGCCTGCCACGATTCCTCCTGGGCACTACCTCTTTATGGGCGACAACCGGAATGGGTCGTCTGACGGAAGGTCTTGGGGACTGGTTTCACGAGAGAGCGTGATAGGGAAGTGCATGTTCATTTGGTTTCCGTTCTACCGGTTTCGCGCCACGCCCTGAAATCTAGTCTAGGTGTACTGGACCAGGACGAGCATTTTGGCGACCACTCCTGCTTTGTACCGGGCCTCCAAAATCTTCTTGACGGTCAGAGGCAGGCTGTTCCACGACACGAGATCGTCAATGGCGATTGACGTGTCAGGGGGTACGAGGCAGCACCAAATGGGAAGTATCGCGGTATCGATTTCGAATCCAGTCAAGTAGGCTCTGGCTGTCCCAGTCGTCATGTTGGAGAAGACTCCCCGGTAGTTTGCTGCCCCAACAGAGAAGTCTTCGCCATAGTGGTGCACAAGGCTCCCCACTCGGTCAATCAAGCGACTCAATCTTCGACACCCCGGCTTCCACCAGTCAGGATCCCCGACGAATACTGAAGTTTGTCTTTATGCTTGAGGAAAGGGGCCAAGCGTGCCACCGCTTGTGCTTTCAGACCGTAGGGGTCTTCGAGTGAACGAAACGAGGGCCTAAGTTCCAGCCAACCAAACAAGAGGGAGTCAGAACCGCCTGGTTCACGGGCCAATTGAGCAGTCAGTTCTCCCGCGACATACTCTGTCGCTCCCAGGTTCAGTGTGGCTTGAAGTCCGATGTTGGCCGTGTCGTTTAGAAACGCTGGCTCCAACGCAAACTCTAAGACGGGAACGAGCTCAGAAATCAAAGCACTGGCCTTCGTGTCGTATTCGCTTGTGAGAACTCCCGCCTTTGATTTGATATTGCTGAGTGTGACGGTCAGGCTCATCGACTCTTGACCGGCCTTTTCTCATATAAGTGCTCGCTCACTTGCTTCAACACGAGAGTGTTTTCGACGACGCTCGCGTCCAACTTCCCGACTGACAGGTCAAGGTCCTTGAGGGCCGCTTCCTGCTTACGGAAGGTGTCCTCCATGAGCGACGCGACCTTGTCCGTGAAACTTTTGGATTGGGACAAAGTCAGTTTGGTCAATGCCAGTGCTGTGGCCAAAAAGGCGGCCAGAACAGTCACAAGTTGCTGATAATCTGTCATATGGTTCATAAGGATCTGAGACCAGGGGCGCGATGAAGCGCCCCTGGAAGTGGCCGGTCAGCGACCGAAGAGTTGGCGAAGCAAGCCGGACATTGATTTAGCGTCCTGCTCAACCTGCCTGGCTTTTTCGACGACCAGTTTGAGGTCTGCTTTTCGGGGGTCGCGAAGTACGGCCTCGATTGATGATGCCAGCTCGGACAAGTGGGTGCCAAAACGTTTTCCGGCCACATAAAGAGTGGTCAACGCTCCAACTACGCCACCAAGCCCAAGCAGCGTGGCTAGGCTAAGAAAGCTTTCCACCGTAGGCCGCCTGCCAAAGGCCATAACCGACGTTGTACCGTGCCCTGATGCCATACATGAACCTGTCACGCATAAAGGCCGAATCAGAGCCATTCGAAGTTTCGAGAGCCGAAAACTCGACCGGCACGTCGGACCGTTGCTGGAGGATGACCGACTTGATTGGGCGCTTGGTGTCCAAGAGGAACCACGCAGAGGACTGCGTGCCCGTGATGAACGGAGAGACGATGAGCCTAAGCCGTCCTTGGAACGCATTGACATAATCTGATGGCGAAGTGCCGGTCGAAGTGGTCGATTTATAGACGACTACCGGACTTTCAACCAGTTCTATCGCGTCCCACATTGTTTGAGGACCGACCAGCAACGTATCTGGCACGATACCGAGCGGTGTTCCGGAATCGTCAGTCAACTGCATCATTGTCGAGATGCCCGTGGCAAGCGTCGCCGCACTGAGAACGCTCGTCGTCGTGTTTGATAAGGACGCTCCGCCATAGCCGGTATGGGCCGCATTAAAGAACGAAACGCCATCATAAGCGATTCCCGTCCCGCCCGCAAGCAGGGACTGCACGACGATTTGGTGTCGGTGCTGACTGACTCGGCTGGCCAAGTCTCGGATACGGAGTCGAATGAGATCGAGTTGGTCGTCCTCAATGGCCTTTCGGTCTACGGCTATCGTCGACTCGAATGTCTTGTCTTCGATGCTGACCGCGTATTGCGCCATGCCCGATGGGCGCCGCTCGTCGATAAACTCGCGCATAGGTGGGGTTGCCCCAAGCCAAGCGTACTTCTGAGTGGGCATTGTCGTATTGATCACTGTCGCGATCTGGTCGGCGATACTCTCCTCGACTTGGGAGCGGTAGGCTGCCTCAAACTCTGTTTTGAGTCCGGGCAACAAGAGGTCTGGAATGTCTCCTTTTGTTAATGGCATAGTGTTTTTTCAGGTCAAACGCTGTAGTTGTCGATCCGGACTCGGACTCCCGAGACACCGGTAGACGTGGTTTCAACGGCAACGATCGTGCCGACTTTGTATTGGTTCGTGAGGCCGACGGTGGATGTTTGGACTTCCCAGTCCGTCAACCCGTAGACTTCTTTGCCAATGTCACCTTGGGCGGGGGCAAACCCAGAAGCCGCTTTGAGCACGAACGACCCCGTCTTGGTCACGTTCACGCTTTTGTCGCCGGCTGCGCCCAAGCTATTGTCGACTGTATCGTTTGCCACCCCGACATATTTGAGGCTGGCTGTGGCATGCGACATGGGAACGAGGAACCCCAAGGAATTCACGCCAACGTTCGCGCCTTTGTAGATTTTCACGTTACTGGCTTTGTAGCTGACCACAAGTCCAGGTCTTTCATAGGTTTCAAATGATTTTGAGAGTGCCATTTTTTGTATGGGTTGCTATCGCCTTCGACGGCGAAAGCTGGATTGATGTCAAGTGGGCTGTCAGACTCCACGGTTTTTGGCTATGTCTTCGAGACTCAGCCCTGCGAAATATCGGTCATAGAAAGCTTGCTCGTCGGGCTGCATGGACGGACTCTGGCTTCCTGCCGGGGCCAACTCAGACAACAGTCCGTGTGAAGCACCTGATTCAATGAGCCGCATCACGACACGGGACATTGGCAAGGATTCTTGGTCGAATGTCACAAGCGAGTCTTGCTCGCAGAGCTTCCTGGCGAAAGGTATCTGTGCGGGAATGAGCAACCCCCGCTGAACATAATCGTTCAAGACTTGGTCCATGTTTTGCGTTGTTTCTGGAGCGTTCCTTGCAGGTTCCATCACTGTTCCAGTGAAGAGCGTTGCGGACGCAACTCGTGGATTTCTCACGAGGCTGACCTCTTGAATCCTTTGCAAGTCAGGTGACAACCCTAAGGATAAAGATTTGGCTCCCGAAGCTTCAATGAGATCGTTGGCCTCCTCCGATAAAGTCAATGTACCGAATAGTTCGGATGACTGACAAAATACGTCCGTAAGAAATCCTAGATGGAGCGGACTCTCTCCGTGTTCGATCAGGACCGGTACGGGCGAGTCGAAGTTCTCTGCCAGGTTTTCGAGAGTCTCGGACGAGACAGTGACTCCCTTGTCTGGAAAGTCTCCAGCTTCAAAGAGCTTGGCTTGTCTGTCGATCCAAGACTTGTCGTCATCGAGGAATGGCGGCGGGTCCAGGCCCAATCGTTCGAAGTCAGCTCTTAGCCTTGCCTTTTCGGCAGAAGAAGCTTTCAGACGCTGCCCTCGAAACCCTGGGCCATAGACCGCAGCGGTGTTCGCGAGAACACGTTGCAGAATGTTTTCGTTGGCTTTTTCCGTAGTCATAACGGCATAGCCATGGCGGTCAGCTGACCTGTCGTCAACTAGTCCCAGCGGGACTCAATCGCCATGTTCTGCCGCTTTATACATGAGGCGATAGTCTTTGTTGTCGACATCGCCATCCCGATCCATGTCGCAGATTTTGTCCCAGCCGGTCGGTAAATTTTTGCCTGGTTCCAAATACTTGTGGTACAAGGCCTGGGCCTCCTCTACTGTCACTTTGCCGTCCATGTTCGTGTCGCCCTTCCGATAGACGAAAATCTCGTTCTCTTTCCAAGCGTCAAAAAAACCGTCGCCGCTCTCAAACCGCACAAAAATGCGCCACCGTCCGACCGGAAACTTGACTGTAAGGACGTTGACCGCCTTGATATGGCCGGGAATCTTTTCGTATCCAGCTATCGATTGCGCGTCACTTCCATCAGCTTTTTGACACCTGAAAACAGTGGTTGTTTTTGCGGCGCATTTCTCCGAGACGTACTCCCAGCAAACCGGGATCGACTCAAACGCCTGTTCGACATAGGGGCCCCTGCCCTCGCCAAGCCATTCGATCGAGGGCGGATCGATGTGCGCAAATGGGGGTGGTGGCCCGGCTGGATCGATCGTCAGCCAATATTCGGGATTTGGTGTGGAGTTGTTCGCAGCCCGAAACACCCTAACGTAGTACCAGCCTGCAGGTCGGCTTTTTAGGGAAATCTGCTCATAGTTGAAAAGATTAATGCTTTGAGTCAAAAACGTGCCAGAACCGTCATACAGGGACAAGCTCATGTTTCCAGCGACCGTCCAAGGGGATTGGATGCGCACATAGTCACCAGATTCCCCAGTTTTCGTCATTTCAAACTTAAACCAGTCTTCGTTGTCGTGCATCGACAAACTATCGAGAGACTTTTTCATTTTGAGGGTGCCAAAATTTGGGCTGTTTGGGCCCCCCGGCGGCTTGGAGTCAACTTCGGCCCTCGAATTGTTCTGCTCATAGGGGTCTGGAAAGGCTGGCGGCGTGGTGCCAATGTTGATCGGTGCAAATGCGCTGTTGTTGCCTCTCTTTGACTCAAGGATCTGACCGTTTGGGTCGACTAGCCCTTGGAGCCAGTACTGGCCGTCAGGGATTCCAGCGAGATCGATGTACTGGCCTTCAATGTCGTACCCATAGACATCCGCCCAGCCTGGGCGCAAGCCTTGGATTTGGTCGCAAGAATAGTTGTTGGGCAGGTCGAAATGTCCCGGCAATGTAGAGTCCCATTCGTAAACTTCGATCACACAAGAACTCGTTTTGGATCCCGTAGCGACAACTTCGCCAATACCACCGTCTTGCGCACGTTTTCGGAGAAGAAACTGGCTCCAACCTTCAAAGTGTATGTGCCCGTGGCCAGGGTGGAAAATGAACCAGCCCGCCTGCCTGTCATAGAACCCACCATCGGATTGAAACACGCGTTGATAGACCTTTTGCTGGTTTCCAATGACCTCTCCTCCCCGCAATTCAAGTCGCCCTTGCCCCATGTTGACGACTCCTGTGGACAATCTGAGTGCGCGCTGACCAGCCGGAAGTTCCGGATTGTTTGTAGACACGTAAGCTTGCGACAAAAAACTGTCCAGAACCTGTAGATCAGGCAACAGGTCTGCCGCTTCAAGAGCTAGGTGTGCAGCAAGTGCGCCAGTGAGGAACATTGTTGTGTCAAATGGTCATGACGGCCTCCCCTTTTCCAAAGGGAGGCCGTTTGGATTGAAGTAATTGAACTCTCCTGCTTACAAAGAGTTCCTTACTTGCGTCGCTTGCGAGCGAGGGCCACAAGGCCAACGCCCAAAGCGAGCATCGATGCTGGCTCCGGCACGACGTTGACGGCGAGGGCCGCCCATGTGCCGACCGGAACTTGAGTTCCTAGGCCAAAGCCGTTGCCAGGATTGAAACCTTGGCTGTTCGGGCCCAGTGCGGGGCTACCCATGACCAGCGGTGTCGTGTTGCTGAGAATGAATGTCTGACCATTCGGAGTGAAGTCCATGACTGGCACCACCGCGAGGAACATTTTGCCGCCTGGTGTGCGGACATTGAGGTTCTTTAGCTCGAAGATCCTCGAGTTCGCTACAGAAGCCACATTACTGACCACTGCGTTGTTGGCGACCGTAGCTAGGAGTCCGCCTCCTCCAGCTAGCTGTGCAGCAGTGCCACCATAGATGTCCCATCCTGTGATCGATGTTGGCAAAGTGTTCAAAGTTGCTGGATTGCTAAACTCCATGGCCACAGCCACTCTGTCGATGACGCCGTTGGTCGGCACATCGCAGTCGTCTGCCACGAAGCCGGAGAAAGCCGAAAACCCGGCTTCGAATCTCTGGTTGACGCCAAAGTTAGCTGTCGAAACAAGACCGCCTACGTTTCGTATGTGATCCATACAGTTGTACGAGTTCACCTGTGCATTGACCGCGACGGCCATGCTGGCTAGCGCGAATATCGATAGTGTTTTGAATTTCATTCTAATGACCTTTCCTTTGAAAAGAATATTTTGCGTTCGATCAGGAAAGCGGTGGTTTCCGCCGTCCTGTCCTCATTGCATGTTACATTGGTGTGATAAAAATAGTAGTAAGTATTTATACTAGTATTACTGCAATTTCTCCAGTAAGGTCCCGGGACAACTTGACATGAGGATATTTGACATCGCAACTATTTAGAAATTTGGCGCAGCTCTGCTGTCGCTGGCAATGGTGCGCGCCAAATTTCGACTACGTGGCTTGGGCGCCGCATTGCTAAAATGCGCAACTTTTTCAAACTTGTCGCTGCCGTCTACTACACAATTCCTGGCGATTCGATCGAAACGGTCGGTGGGAAATGGCGCGAACGGTTCCTCCCGCGAGTTTAAGTCACGTTTGGCCGCTTGCCATCTGCTCTTTCCCAATCGTTGGCTAAAGGAAGGAGTTGGACTCTTAAAGAACAAGGGCCCCGCTCCATTTGGAGAGCAGGGCCCAGGGGATTGAAGTCATTCAGCCGAAGCTGACGACCTTACTTGCTGCGTCGTCGTCGAGCGATGGCAAGGAGGCCAGCGCCGAGAGCAACCATGGTGGCTGGCTCAGGAACGGTGTTGACAGCGAGAGCGGCGTTGGTGAGAACGTCAACGCTGGTGCCGAGGCCGAAGCCGTTGCCCGGGTTGAAGCCGACGCTGTTGTTGCCGCCGCCGGTGAGCGGGGTGGTGTTGCTAAGGATGAACGTCTGGCCGTTCGGGCTGAAGTCCATGACTGGCACGACTGCGACCATCTTGACGCCGGTGCCACCAGCATTGACCGAGAGTCCGCTCAGTTCGAACATTCGCGAGTTTGCGACCGAACCGACGTTGCTGACGACAGCTGTGTTAGCCACTGTTGCTGCGAGGCCGCCGCCTGCTGCGAGGGTGGCTCGGTCACCAACATAGATGTCCCAACCGGTGATCGAGGTGGGGAGGGTGTTGAGGGTGGCCGGGTTGCTGAATTCCATGGCGACGCCGACTTTGTCGATGATGCCACCGGTGAGGTTGACGTCGTCAGCGACGAAGCCCGAGAAAGCTGCGAAGCCGGATTCGAAGCGCTGGTTCACACCGAAGTTGGCGGTGGAGACCAAGCCACCGGCGTTGCGGAGCTGGTCGAGGTCGTTGTAGGTGTTGACTTGTGCGTTGGCGACGACGCCGAGGCCGGCCAGCGACAGAATAAGCAGGGTTTTGGTGTTCATTTTGTTGATTACCTTTCCAAACGATTTTGAAAATCTGAGAAACAAGCCCCAAGCGGGCAAGACCTCTCGTTGCACATAGTACTCCAATATGGATACTCATGGACTAGCAATAATGCCGGATTCAGCAAGCCTGCATGAATTCAGACTCTGAGTCACCCAGAAATCTACTAGCGGCAAGCTCATATTTACGGGTCTCTAGTCCCTCTAAGCGGTTGTTTGCTGGCAGCGGCGTCATGGGAGTTGGCTTGCAAAGTGTCATTGAATAAAGGGATTGTGATGGGGCCCTGGGGCAGGTATGCCGGACAGATATACTTATAGGTTCGCACGGAGCAAGCATTGGCTAAGACCCAGACCCCCTACAAGCCTGAAGAGAGCGTCGCCAGAGATTACGCGGACCAACTCATCCTAGAGTCGTTGACGGATCTTTATGAAGTCGTCAAACCCAGCGAACTCGCAGAAAAACTTTCCTCCAATGGAATCGGGTTGGCGACAGTAAGGTCCCTTCTCGCCTCGAACACGACCAAGTTTGCCTATGCAGAACGTCGATGGGTACCGGCTGCCAGGATCGAATCAAACGGTCGTCCGCTTCACGAAACCGCACGGGTCTTGATTGATCGGTTCGGTGGGCTCGTGCCGATTGACCTCATGGTCAGGGAACTGGCAAGGAGCCAAGCTAGAGACCCGCAAGAAGTCGAGACTGCGCTGCTCAAGATCATTGCCTCCGATTCGGCGTTGTTTTTGGCGCGGGATGGGCGTGTAGCTTCGGCCGACATTGTGTTTGTCGCCAGCGACGAACCCATCGATAGGGCTTTTAGGCTGAACGGAGTTACCCGGGAAGAGGTCGACGAAGTGGAGAAGAAGCTTGGCAAGATGGATTGGTCTGCTCCAGATGCCACAGTGATCGCACTTGAGACTGCAGCACCTGTCAGCGTGAAAGCACTAGGAGCTGCTGCATGGTGTCAACTGAACCCGCAAGCTACGCACGCCCCCCTTCGATACAACTGGAAAGTTTTCAACGGAGAACTTCTCAGTGTCCCTGGCTTTGTCTATGCTTCTGACGGAAAGATCTATCCTGAATCGGAAACCAAGAAATGGTTGTCCACTGCCATTAAACTTGCCGAGAAAGCGGTTGCGACCATCGAAGTGGAAGAAGCGGCACCAATCGAACTCAAGAAGTCAGACACAGAATCCGCTGTGGGCAAAATCATCAAGGCCAACGAAACGGTGACTGCGACTAGCTTGCTAGAAGAGCTCTTTGAAGTGACCCCGACTGTCAGGACGTTCCCAGACGACATGCGAAACCTCATGACGGCACTCAATGCAGATTCGCGAGTTTGGTGGGTCGGCGGCGACCGCTATCGTAAACCTGGCTCCGGGCCGGACTACATCAACGACTTGCCCGAGCCGTTCAGTTTTGTCGCCACTAGCTTTGTCCAGGATGATGGCGACCCTGTCGATGTCGAACTCATCGATGACGGACTCTCAAGCTCTCTGCGGAAGCTCATCGTCCACCCGCTCGCAATGGACGTCAATGACGAAGACGTTGTTCCTGCGCCAAAAGTGGAGCCAGAAGCTGTCCGTTGTGTGCTCAAGCCTATCCACCGCGAATTGGGCACTTATCCGCTAAGCCAATTCCCGACCGGGTGGTTTGAAGACAAGCCAGAGATTCAGGAGCTGATTTTGATTGACAAAGATGGCCGGGAGCTTCAGGTGTGGCTGAACACGAAGCACAGGCTTCTATTTGGACTATT
>JAEURO010000083.1:0-258 GCA_016788345.1 Chthonomonadaceae bacterium | reverse complement strand
TTGGTGGCTAGACCAACCGGTCGAGTCGGGTGCCGTCTTTAGTATTAAAAAGACCCACAAGCCCAACGTCCTTGAGTTTGCTTGGATCGACCAAACGGACCCCGTCGTTTACATCAGCAACCAGCGAATGGAAGAACTGCGAGAAATCTCGGGAAGGGCGGACGAACTGTCGACGTTCGACATCTTAAGAGAAGTCATGACGCATTGGCCAAAAGGGGCCGACTTCCTCACTATCCTCTGGGAGGTCAACGTCGTGAG
>JAEURO010000082.1 GCA_016788345.1 Chthonomonadaceae bacterium | reverse complement strand
GAATCTGAAGGCTTTCTTAGAAGCAGGCCTCTCAGCAAAAAACTTGTCCAAAACGCCCTCCTTTTGTAAGAGATAAGCGACTGTTTCTGTTGGCTGGGCGCCTTGCTTGAGCCAATGCAATGACTTTTCGCCGTCAAGGGTAACGGCAGTGGGCTTACTGACGGGGTTGTATGTCCCCAACACTTCAATAAAGCTTCCACCTCGTCCGGCCGTGCTCTTGGCCACCACGATCCTATAGAAGGGCCTGTGCTTCTGGCCCATTCGTCGAAGTCTAATCTTTACCATGCTTTTTCTCTAAACTTATGCTCACCTTCTGCGAAGTTTTTTCATGTTCTTGCCCATTTTGGACATTTGCTTCATGCCTTTCCGCATTTGGTAAAACTGCTCGATGAGTCGGTTCACCTCTTCTTGGCTAGTCCCTGACCCACGGGCAATGCGCTTGCGCCGCGAACCATTTATTATATCCGGGTTCTGCCTTTCCTTTGGTGTCATGCTGAGTACGATGGCCTGAATCCGGTCAATTTGCCTCTCATCAAAGCTGTCCAACGCCCCTTCTGGCAAAGCCGTAGCCATTCCCGGTAACAATTTGATGACGTTTTTTATTGGCCCCATCTTTCTGACCATTCGCATCTGTTGTAAGAAGTCGTTGAAGTCCATTTTGCCCGTTTTGAACCTGGATTGCATATCGAGCATGGTCGCTTCTTCACCATGAAATGCTTCTTCGGCTTTTTGGATAATGCCGATGACGTCGCCCATGCCCAAGATTCGTTCAGCAATCCTAGTTGGCTCAAAAGGCTCGAGTGCATCGGTCCTTTCTCCGACTCCTACGAACCGCACTGGAACTCCGGTTGCAGCCCGGACGCTGAGAACGGCACCTCCTCTCGCGTCACCATCCAACTTTGTAAATACCGTTCCAGTCAAGGACAATCTACGATGAAACTCATCAGCTACGGTCACGGCTTCCTGGCCGGTCGTGGCGTCAAGGACCAAAAGGGTCTCTTTGGGTCGCAGCGTATTGGACATCTCCGAAAGCTCTTGCATAAGCGACTCGTCTACGGTCAACCTGCCGGCCGTGTCCAAGATAAGGACATCACGGAAGTAGTGGCGGGCCCACTCCAGCGACTTGAGCGCGACGCCAAGCGGGGAAGTCGCTCCCAACTTCGCTGGGGTCAAGACTTCGACCCCAACTTGCTCGCCAAGAGTCTCCAACTGGTCGATAGCCGCAGGCCTTTGGAGGTCGCAAGCGGCCATGACCACCTTCTTGTTCAGCTTCAAAAAGTGCTTGGCCAGCTTGGCGCATGTCGTAGTCTTGCCTGATCCTTGCAGCCCGGCGAGTAGAACGATCGTGGGCGGGGAAGGGCTCCAATGGATTCCACTGGCCTCAGACCCCAAGAGGCTTACCAGCTCATCTCGGACGATTTTGATCAAGGTTTGATCGGCGTTTAGTGTTGAAAACAACTCTTCGCCGACTGCTTTCTCCTTGACCTTCGCCACAAACTCCTTGGCTACGGCAAAGTTTACGTCAGCCTCAAGCAACGCGACCCTGATCTCTCGTAGCGCGTCACTGACATCGCCCTCGGAGAGCCTGCCTTTACGGCGAACCCCGGCAAAAATACTGGAAAGACGCCTAGTCAAGTTGTCAAGCATGTCCAAAGAGTACCGCGACTCGAAATGGACTAAAGTTCTAAAGATCGAGTGCCGAAAAGTTGACTGTCGTCTTCAACTTTGGACGCTAAATGAGAGATCATGGACAATCAATCTGAATCGACCCCATTGACAGCCCACGGTGTCCCTGTATGGGGCGGGATTAGCGTCGCTGCCGTCGTAGGCCTAGTGGCAGCCGCTGTGTTGGCCAACCGCCGCCCGGCTTCTGGCCGAAAGTTTCTCGATGTCGACGACCTCGTCAGTGCTGCAGACAAGATTGCAGACACCCTAGAGTCGGCTCTCATTAGAGATCATAGTCGGGCCAGCTAGGCATAGGCCACCAGCTAAAGAATGTTCTCATTATATCTTCTGATAATCATTATTATGAGAATAATGATAACCACGTTGGCATGACTGGCTGGCCGGAGCACGCAGAATCAGTGCCAGTGGTCCCCTGCTACCATGTTTGACTTCACGTAGTGGGACTTCGCCGTTTCGAAGTCCATTGTCATATTGGTCACGCTTAAGTCTCTGCTGCTCAGGAAATGGCTGAAATAAGAAATGTTTGAAGTGAGGCCGTTGAAAAACTCACAACCCGGCCCTAACGCGGACACGAGGACATGGTCGCTAGTATGAGTGTACGTCATGTAGTTCACATGGGTGTGGTTGCTAAGCGCCATGGCGAGATTGCTGAAATCTTGATTAAGAACCCGGATCTTTGATGTTGGGCTTGTCTTAGTCAGGCCATCGGCGACAAACTGAGCTTCGTCCCTCGATAGTTCAATTTGGTATCTGTCCTTGACGACTTCGATCACATTGTCGTGGGTCGCCTTTAGTTTGATCGACACAAGGATCGGCACGAAGCTGCAAGTCATGTTTTGCGCGAGCTTGAGGCCGCCAGCTGATTCAAAGTACTCGTCGCCCGCACCAGCCAATCCAGGATTGCCGTTTCCGTGGTCGGACGTCACCACGACCAATGTCTCTTGGTCTTCGAGCGCGAACTCGACCGCGACCCGTACGGCGTCTTCAAACGCCAACTGGTCAAACAACTGTGCAGCAAAATCGTTTGTGTGTCCTCCATGGTCGATCCTCGCCCCTTCGACTTGCAAAACAAAACCTGAACCTCCCTTAAGCTGTGAGATGGCAGTGCTCGTCATCTGTGCCAAGGTGGGCGTGGATGCTTTGAGCTTTGGATCGTGATTGTGGTCGACGGTATACGGCATATGCCCTCCACTAAAAATTCCCAGCAAAGGCTTGGACAGGTCTGCCGCCCGCATTTCGGAAAGATTTTTGACAACTGTGTACCCCTGCCCGACAAATTTTCCATAGAGATCGACCTTGTCTTTTCTCAATGTCGATGAGAAGAACTTGTCACCGCCTCCCATGAGAACATCCGGGCATAGTTTGAGATACTTTTCAGCAATCCCTGCCTCGTCGTCACGTGATTCGTGGGCGACAGCAAAACCCGCAGGGGTCGCATGTGTGACTGTGGCCGTCGTCACAAGTCCCGTCCGCATTTTTGCCTCGGTTTTCATGATGTCGAGAAGGGTGCGCAGTTCAATGCCACCAGGTAGCCAATTGACAGCCCCGTTCCAAACGTGGACGCCACTTCCCCACGCGCTGCTGGCTGCTGATGAATCAGTGACTGGGCCTGTCAGCGACTTTGTAGATTGGAGCCCGTTGACGACATAGTCTTCGTTCATCAGGCTCGCCCAGTACGAGCCCCTTCCAGTTGTGAGCTCAAGGTATTGGTCGACCATAGTGGGTACCGCAGCCGACATTCCGTCGCTTACACAAAAGATGATGTTTTTTGGTTTCTTGTTGCGTCCCCAAATGGCCTCAGCAGCAGCTGCATGGGGTAGCCCCAAGACCGAACAGAACGCGCCAGCCGCGGTCAAGCCAAATAGGTCACGGCGGGTCAGATTTGACTTTGGCATGCGAATAACTGTATCCGAAAACCAACAGTCTCGACAAGATCGGGAAATTAAGAAATTGTTATTCTCTTAACTCCCGTTCGACAGCCTAACCCTCGTCGTTGAGCTCTGTGCCCTCGACCCCTCCCCCTCCGCTGGGGTTTGCAGGAATGAGGAATTCGACCCTCACTCCGCTCCGTGCGACTTCCTTGTCGCCAATCTTGAGGATCACCGAGTAGTCGCTAGTGCGGTTGGCTGGCTGGGCACCAGGCTGCGCCCCTCCTCCACCACGGCGGCCGCCTCCACCTCCACGCGGTGTCCAACTTACACTATTGAGTCCGGCTCCGCCTTTACCGTCTAGTCTGGCGACTTCGTTACCACGGACATCCACGACGGAAACGACCACCTTCTCTTTTGTCTCAGCCTTCAGCCAATAGAACACCGTTGTGCCAGGTTGAGTGTTTCGGGCCATGAACTCGCCAAAACCTGTGTAACCTCCGCCGCTTAACCGACCAATGTTGACGACGTCTTGTGGTTCGCAAAGGACAGTGTCCTTGTCCCTGGCCGACTTGTTCAATTGCTCAAGTGCGCTCACATTCACGCTCCAGAACGACCTGCCGTGCGTTCCGATGACCAAATCGAGTTCCCTTGGATGGATCTCCACATCATCGATGCGCACATTGGGAAAGGTTCCGGTCGTATACTTGGACCACGTGGCCCCTCGGTCAATGCTGACAAAGAGCCCAAACTCTGTACCAACAAACAACAAGTCTTCGTTTCTGAGGCCCTCCTTGATGACGTAGCATGAGTGGCCGGCAGGTATTCCCTTCAACTCCGTCCACGTAGCTCCGAAGTCGTCCGTCATGTAGACGTACGGCTTGTAATCGTTGTTCCTGTGTCCATCGAAAGTTACATAGCACCGGCCCACTTTGAACCCGCTGGCGTCGACCCGGCTCACCCATGTGCCCTTTGGAACGTTCGCAAAGTTTGGAGTGACATTGGTCCAGGTTGTGCCGTCGTCTTGGCTGACTTGTACGAGCCCATCGTCGGTTCCAACCCAGAGGACGCCCTGCTTGATGGGCGACTCGCTTATGGAGATGATCGTACAGTGCATTTCTGCGCCCGAGTTGACCGCATCGCCAACCACAGGCTTCAATTTTTCGGGGTCGTTAGTGGTCAGGTCAGGAGACACCGCTTTCCAATCGTTCCCCCTGTTGACCGACTTGAATAGTTTGTTGCCCCCAAAATACAAAGTCGTGTGGTTGTGGGGTGAGATCATGATCGGCGAGTTCCAATTGAACCGGTAACGAGTGTTCGCGGGTTCTCCCAAGGCCTGTGGCCGGGGTTGGATAAATCGTGACTCTCCTGTGTCAATGTTAATCCTTTGGAGCGCGCCACCTTGGCTCTCTGTATAGATGATTTGGCTGTCCTCTGGATCGGCTTCAACATAGAAACCGTCGCCGCCACCTACGCTGATCCAATGGTAATAGGCGACTCCGCCATTGCGAGTCTGTGTTGGCCCTCCCCAAGACCCGTTGTCCTGTGCCCCGCCAAAAACCCAATAGGGCCGCTTCATATTGACTGAGACATCGTAGAACTGGCCGATGCGCATCGTGCCCAAAAATTCCCAAGTTTTTCCTCGGTCACGAGACTGTGCCACGCCCCCGTCGTTACCAACCAGGATCTGGTTGTTGTCAGCTGGATTGACCCAGACGGCGTGATAGTCCGGGTGGACATTCATGCCTGGGAGGTCACGGAACGTTTTCCCCATGTCGTCACTGGATTGAAAAGTTGTGCCTCCAAGATACACACGTTTCTCGTCAAGAGGATCTTGGATCGGCAAGCTAAAGTAGAAGGGTCTTGGATTGGCCTTGCCCATGTTGGTCCAACTTTCTCCGCCGTCGGTGCTTCTAAAAGTTCCACCGTCCTTATGATCAATGGTTGCCATCCAAATGCGTGGATTGCTTTCCATGACGCTCAGACCGATGCGACCGACTTCCCCGGTTGGCACTCCTCGGCTCACTTTCGTAAAGTGTTCCCCGCCGTCGGTGCTACGGTAGATGCCATTTTCGACGCTCCGGCTGTAGAAGTTATAGGGGACTCGGAGCCTCTCCCAAGTCGCAGCAATAACGATCTTTGGGTTTTTGGGGTTGATGACAACGTCTACGATCCCAACTTTCGGGCCCTTGTCGATGACTTTTTTCCAAGTCTTCCCTCCGTCGGCGGTCTTGTAAAGTCCACGCTCCGGGTTTGGTCCCCACAGATTTCCTAGCGCACCTACAAAAACCACGTCTGGGTTAGACGGGTCGATCGCTATACGCGAAAACTGCTTTGTTTCCTTGAAGGCGACGTATGTCCATGATTTTCCACCGTCCGTAGACCGGTAGAGACCCTCACCAATACAAGTCGAATTTCGACTGGTCGCCTCTCCCGTCCCTACCCAGACATCGTCTGGGTTCTTTTGATTGATCGCGACCGCTCCTACCGAAAGAGTCGGCATTTTGTCAAAAATCGGTGTCATTGTCCGACCCGCGTTTTCGGTCTTCCATACGCCTCCGCTGGCAGTTCCGACGTAGAACACCCGTGGGTCTTTGTTATAAACAGCCATGCTCGTGATCCGACCACCCATAGTTGTCGGCCCTAGTTCTCGAGGTTCTAGTGCCCCCAGCATTTGAGGGAGATTGTCTTGGGAAAACGCAGAGCAAGAAACAAGAAGGGCGGTTAGCCCGAAAATGAGCCTCATGAGTCCAAAGGGACTTTACCGGTTTTTTATCGCAAAAGTTGCGTGGTCACTCAGAGACGGTGTCATGTTCTACACCGGTCGTCGCATAGTAGTAGGGGGTCTTTGAATCAAACTCCGCCGCACAAGTATCGACCATCTTGAAAGTTCGCGCGTTGGTTGGCTTCTTGTGACCATTGAGCACAAGAGCCTGGATTTTGACCAGGAACCAGGGATCGACCCGTGATAAATAATTGACTCTTTCAACAGTCCAACCCCTTCGAAACGCGGCTGCTAGGGCCCAAAGCCGCTCGTCGGTAGGGACTTGGATGGAAAGTTCCAGTTCGTCGTCCGTTTGCTCGTCGAACTTGGAGTGGGCCAGGTCTTTTTGCTTCACTTCTAACCCGGCTACCGCCTTCACGAGGGCCTCTTCAAAAGTGTGTCCGATAGCCATAACTTCTCCCGTGGCCTTCATTTGCGTCGACAGTGTCCGGTCGCCGCTGCCAAACTTGTCAAATGGCCACCTGGGAATCTTCACGACGCAATAGTCTAGTGCAGGTTCAAAGCACGCCTTAGTCGTCCTTGTGACCGCGTTGTCAATTTCGTCGAGGGTCTTCCCTACTGCAATTTTTGCAGCGACCCGGGCAATGGGGTAGCCCGTGGCTTTTGACGCAAGGGCTGATGACCGCGACACGCGCGGATTGACCTCGATGATGTAATAGTCGAAGGATCTGGGATTCACTGCGAGTTGGACGTTACAACCACCTTCTATTCCAAGGCTCGAAATAATCTTGAGTGATGCGCTACGTAACATGTGGTATTCGATGTCCGAGAGTGTTTGCGACGGAGCGATGACGATCGAGTCTCCTGTGTGGACACCCATCGGATCCAAGTTCTCCATGTTGCACACCGTGATGCAATTTCCTTTCCTATCGCGCATGACCTCATATTCGACCTCCTTCCAGCCAAGTAGGCTGCGCTCGATCATGAGTTGTGATCGCATGGAGAGTTTGAGCCCTTTGCGTCCAATTTCCCAGAGTTCTTCAGGTGAATTCGCGATCCCGCCTCCAGTTCCGCCAAGCGTATAGGCAGGTCGAACGATACACGGGTAAGGCACGGCACTCAGAACTGCCCTCAAGTCTTCTTCCGACTCGACAATCCAACTTTCAGGTACAGGTTCTTTGATCTCCTGCATTAGATTTCGGAAAAGCTCTCTATCTTCGGCCTTTCTAATAGCATCCAACTGCGTACCCAGCAGTTTGACTCCATATTTTTGTAGGATTCCCTGCTCCGCCAATTGGCTGGCCAGGTTCAGTCCAGTCTGACCTCCTAATGTTGGAAGGATTCCATCGGGACGTTCCTTAGCAATGACCCGCTCACAAAATCCGACCGTCAAGGGTTCAATGTAGACAGCGTCGGCTGTTTCGACATCGGTCATGATGGTCGCCGGATTGCTGTTGATGAGCACGACCTCGTAGCCCTCTTCTCTCAATGAGCGGCAGGCTTGCGACCCTGCATAGTCAAATTCGGCTGCTTGGCCGATGATGATGGGCCCGCTTCCGATGACGAGGATCTTTTGCACCTGACAGATTATGGCCGGTTCACTTTCTTGGATGCGCCAAGGAGTATTTCCTGACCACTTCATGCATGTCCAGCTGCGTATAGACTTGGGTCGTGCTAATACTGGCGTGCCCCAAGAGCTCCTGAACTGCGCGCAAATCTGCGCCGCCCTTTACCAAATGGACGGCGTAAGTGTGGCGCAGGACGTGCGGGCCGACCGTCTTCCCAAGCCCGGCACGACGGGTGTGTGTCTCCAAAATGCGGTAGACCATCGAACGGGTCAGTGGCTTGCCATGTTGATTGAGCATGACGTGGTCGCTCCCGAGCTTAAGGAGGAGAGGTCTAGCTTGAGTGAGGTAGGACTCGATCCAAGGTACCGTTGCCTGCGGAAGCGGAATCCAGCGCGTCTTCTGGCGTTTACCGGTGACACGGATCGCACCTGAATCTAGGTCAAGGCAAGAAAGCGTTAAGCCGCAGGCTTCGCTGACCCGGATGCCTGCACCATAAATAAGCTCCATAAGGGCCCGGTCTCGAAGTCCAACCGTCGAAGACACGTCTGCAGCTGAGAGAAGATTGGTGAGTTCTAAGAGTGAAAGAGCTTTGGGCAACCGCTTAGGTGTCCGACCTATCGATGTGGACGGAAGCTCTCCACTAGGGCCACGTCCTGACTTTTTCAAGAACTTGAGCAGCGACCTCAGACTGGCCATTTTTCTTCGCAGGGTCGCAATTTGAGCGTGGCTCCCAATAAACGTTTGGAACTGGGTCAAGTGGACCGATTCGATGCCCTGCCAAGACTCTATGCCGACACTAGAGAAGTGCACTATGGCTTGGAGCAGATCACCACGATAGGCCGTGAGCGTGTGTTCGCTCGCCCCCCGGTCGAATTTCAGTGAGTCCAGAAAATCTTCGACGTCCGCCCTCATCTTCTCAACTCGAGCAGATTTATTTGTCACGGTGCTTTCCGTTTCCACACCCAGACTGTTGGATGGATGTACATCATGTCGTGGACAAACGCCCAGGAATTGGGTTCGTCAGACAGCAAAGCGTAATCCTTTGTCAGACGAGAGACGAACTCGTTGTACCGGTCAGCTTGGAGCTTGAACTGCGCTGGCGGATCGGAAGCAATTCGTTGGAGACCTTCAGTTTCGAAACTTGAAAACACGACGTAGTTTGGTTTCTGATCCAGTGTCCGGACATCCCAATCGAAGCGTTCGTCCGGATTGAGAGGGATGTGTTGAACAAGATGGTATTTCGATGCCTTCATTAGCTCTTGCCGTTTTTCGTACGGAACCCATCGAGGGGATCCCGCTTCAGGATAGAAATTGGCGGTGTAAAACCAAGGGTCGGAAACAAGGCCAACGGTGCTGCCAGCTGGCACAAAACTGAGGACAGTCTGCCGCGGATCAAGTGCTGGACTGCTCATGAACGATGACGAGAGGATTGAAGTTCGGAGACCGCCGTCAGGCACGCCTAACAATCCTAAAAGGGCCACCACGATTCCGAGGCGGTAGCGCTTGTTTGAGTGGCCATGGAGCTCTCCCACTAGCCATCCAAAGCCAATAGCTAAGACCGGGATTAGGGGAAAGGCGTACCTCATGAATTTGACTTCGGCCCGGCCGATAAGCGCATATTCGACCAAGGCAAATGCGACTAGCCCATAGGCCCAAGCATGTTTTTTCCAGGCCAGGGCTCCGAGACCAGCTAGACCCAAGATTGTGAGCAAGGTTCCAAAGCCGATGGACAGATTGAACAAGTGGTAAACGAAACCAGGCGGGGTCCCTGCAAAAACAAGCCCGTGGCCCTGAGAACTATGAGTGACCTCGTAGGAGAAGTCCTTCCAAAACTTGCCACTGTCCAGTAAGGCGCCCGGAGTCGTTACAAAAAACGTTACAAAAGTGGTCGCAACGACCTTGGATAAGTCCTTCCACATCTTGCGGGGTACGAAGACCACCGCTGCCGCAACAAGTCCGAGCAAACCTGTGTACTTGGTGCCAGCGCTCAGTCCAAAAAAAACGCCCGCCATCCAAGGTGATATTTTGTGATCGGACTTTGGAGCCGTCACAAACACCAAGCCAGCCAAGAGTAAGGCGGTCGCCATGACGTCGACAGTTTGAAACCGAGAATGGACGACGAGACCAGGCGCGAACGCTACGGCCAACCCTCCAGCCAGCGCCCCAAAATCAGAGGTCTTTCCTTTGAGCAGAGTGAAAACAAGACTGGCCATGGCCGCGCCAGCGACACAATTGAGTAGCCGGCCCACGAGATGGGAACTAGCCATGTCCCCCCCACCTCCGAAAACGTCTCCAAACACCCTTAGCAAAGATAAGTAGAACGTCCCATAGTTGTAAAAACCTGGCGTGAACTTTCCTTCCCAAGGGACGATCTGCCGGGAATACATCCAAATGACGGGTTCGTCAGGATGATAACTCCAATGGTGGGTCGAATCTGGCAGCCCCCAGTTCACTCCTGCGGTTCGCAAAAGAAAAGCGACCAGGAAGAGCGCAGTGGCCAAGTGCCAGGTCTTGAATTGCAGATCCGTGCGGGCAGAGCTCGCTGTCTCCGAGCCAACGTCCATGTTTCGGCTCATTGTGACCTATCTTCAAATGTGCGCGCAGACATGATGATATGCCAGACTTTCGTCTACAATTCCGATTATGGTCGAACAGTTCTCTGCCTCACAGACTGTCTGGAACATTCGAGATCGTGATAGACTGGCCGAGGACTCCCTTCGAGCGGAACTGGACATCGAGCCGATTGTGGCCGCCGTCTTAGCCAATCGGGGTGTCACGTCAGCGGAAAAAGCGCACAAGTTCCTTAATCCGAACCTGGACGACCTTCACGACCCCAGTCTTCTGCCCGACTATTCAGAGGCCGCCAAAGTCATCCTTGGCGCAAGGGAGCGTAAAGACACGATCTACGTGCATGGAGACTATGATGTCGACGGAGTGACAAGTACCGCTCTGTTCACAAAGTTCTTGAAGGCGGTGAAGTGCGAAGTCGTGCCACATGTCCCCCACCGTGTCAAAGAAGGCTATGGCATCCACTTAGACGCGATTCAATGGGCCAAGGAAAAGGGAGCGAAGGTGTTCCTGACATGCGATTGTGGATCGAGTGCGATTGAGCAGGTTAAAGCGGCACAAGAAGCAGGCATGGACGTCGTCGTGACAGACCATCACCAGGTTGGATCGCAGATTCCCGGGGCGCACGCGTTTGTCAATCCCCATAGGTTAGATTCAGGTTATCCCTTCAAAGACTTGTGCGGTGTTGGAGTCGCACTCAAATTGTGCGCTGGATTGACGCGTGATCTAGGGCACAACGTTGAATCGTTCTACAAAGCCTATCTGGACTTGGCCGTTTTGGGGACCGTCGCCGACGTCATGCCTCTCGTTGATGAAAACAGGGTCATCACCAAGTTTGGACTTGTGCGCCTAAAGGACACTAAGAAAGCTGGCCTGCGCGCTTTGCTTGCAGTCGCTGAGCTTGGCAATTCCCCTTCATTGACTACTCGCCATATCGGCTTCCAATTGGGTCCGCGGATAAATGCGGTAGGAAGGATCGAGCCGGTCGAGGGTGTAATAATCAGCCACCTTTTTACCAAAGCAATTGAAATAACGTTCAAACACATCGGGCATCCAGTAAAAGCTGGGGCCCATATCGAAGGT
>JAEURO010000081.1 GCA_016788345.1 Chthonomonadaceae bacterium | reverse complement strand
GTCGTCGGCTCTGACTTCGTGCCAGTCGTCAAACGAGATTGCCGGGGGCTTGTCAGCGACCGTGGTGGTTGGCTGGGCCAAAATGGGGAGGCTCACCACGAGCGCAACGCCAACTATGACCCCCTTCATCTTTCTGGTTGCTACACTCAATAGCCCTCTTGCAGACACGAGCTTGGCTAGCGATTTTGACATTGCCCTTGGGACTGCGGGCCTCTCGACAGCAACAGCCCGCTTTGATAAAGAAATCTTAGCATTTTATAGCCAGTCTGAGCGGCCGACGTTGTTTTATTCGGCGGCCTATCCCAATCCTTGGCGCTTGCCCTTCTTCTGTGAAATGAACAGAAAGCAGTTGACGCTAGGCATAGGCCAGCCGGCAATTCTTCTCGAGACCGGCTCACGATGGCTGGGCAACGGTTCACGCAGATCCCTGCTTGGCGACCCGGCTGAGCAAGCCATCGCCAAAGCTAAGTTGCAGGGCGGGCTGTCAGAGGCTCTGGCCCAGCTCAAATTGGCTGGCGTGCTCAAGTCGCCTGTGGCTGGTGCCTCGAACATACCGACCGATGTTCAAAAGGCCGTGGCTGCCATCATTTTCGCCACACTGGACACTCTCGACTATCGAAAGGCGGCGTTCAGCCAGATATCCGACTTGACTGGCGCATTTATGTCGATTCAGACCAACCCGGTCGAACCTTCAGGGCCGCTTCAAGAGCAAAAGTTTCGGAATCTGATGTCGCTCGTAGATATGCCCTATCTGATCGCCGGAGCAGAAGAGGTCGCTTCAGCGGTGTCCTATGCCACGTCAGTATTGAAACTCGTTGACCCGTCTACTGTGTATGAGTTCAAATTGGACACAGCTTGGGGGAAGATCGAGCTGAGCGGTGGGAAGGACACGACCCATGACGGCACGCCGCTTTTCATATCTGTTGATACGGGCGGGAACGATACTTACATCAACAACCCAACGAACTCCACGCCGACGAACTGGGCCAGCGTTTCAATCGACACTGGCGGAAACGACAAGTATGTGTCCGATCCAGCGCTGCTCAAGACTGCTGTCGCAGAGTGGCCCCAAAGGTCGAAGCTTCGAGGCCCGTGTGGACCAGGTTCTGCACTCTTCGGAGTTTCGTTTTGTATAGATGTTTCTGGTGACGACTTGTATAGATCGACTCGGGATTCCGTGGGTTCAGCAACATTCGGCGTGTCTTACCATGGGGATTACGACGGCAAAGACACCTATGACATTTATGCGAACAGCCTGGGTTATGGGTTTGTAGGTTTCGGTGTCACCGAGGATCTCGCTGGTGACGACCGAAGGACTGGATTTAACCAAGTCCAGGGTGTCGGACTACCGATGGGGGCCGGCCTGCTCATAGACAAGGCTGGGAACGACACGTACGAGTGTAACGACAAAGTTCTAGACTTTCCGTCCTCGCAGACGGCCGACCACAATCACAGCATGTCTCAGGGAGCAGGCTATGGCTTTAGGGCCGACTATCTGACTGGTCACAGTTTGAGCGGCGGGATCGGTGTCCTTCTTGACCTGGCCGGGATGGACTCGTACAGTTGTGGAGTTTTTGGCCAAGGTGTCGGATATTGGGAAGGGACCGGGTTACTCTGGGACTTAGTAGGCCAGGACACGTATTCAGGCCAGTGGTACGTCCAAGGTGCGGCGGCACACTTCGGTATTGGCATGCTTGAGGACGGGGAAGGTGACGACACTTACACTGCCTCACTTAACATGGCGCAGGGAGCAGGTCACGACTTTTCGACAGGGCTTCTATTGGACAGGGGTGGTGATGACAAATACTCGGGACCAAATCTAAGCCTTGGCGCAGGCAATGCCAATGGGATAGGTGTCTTTGCAGATCTAAGTGGCGCAGATTCATACAAGTCCTCCGGGATTTCGGTCGGGTCCAGCGCAGAAGCTCAAAAAGGCTCGCTTAGAGAGCGCGCGCTGAGCCTTGGCCTCTTCATGGATCTGGGTGGAACCGACACGTTTCCAGACTTTGCAACCTGGGCCAAAAACTCAAGCAGAACTGTGAATTGGAACCAGAAGAACGACCGCTTGACCGAGAGCCAACTTGGTGTTTTCATGGATCGGTAGACTGGAAGCACATGATCCCTGTACGAGGCAGCACATTCTCCAGGGACACCGCCTATGTCACGTGGACATTGGTCAGCCTGAACGCGCTCATCTATATCTGGGACAGGGGCGGGGCAGTCTTCGCTCCAGGCCAAGCTTTCGCCGACTTGGTGATGCGGCCGCGAGAGGTCGTGCTGGCTGTGACTGGCAAAGGCGACCCGACTGAGATGGCCAAGATGTTCACGGCCATGTTCCTTCATGGGAGCTTCTTTCACATCATGGGCAATATCTTGTATCTCGCTGCATTTGGCCCAAACGTTGAGGCTGCCATGGGGTCCGTGAGGTTTGCGCTCTATTATCTGGCATGGGGAGTGGCTGCTTTTGCGACCCAGATATTTGTCCAGCCTTACTCCGAGGTTCCGGTGCTTGGAGCTTCAGGAGCGATCGGTGGTGTCTTAGGTGCTTACTTTGTGCTGTTCCCGGCAAACAAGGTCAGGGTGATCGTTCCACCTCTGGTCTGGATGACTTTCCCAGTATCCGCCTTCATTCTCTTAGGTGTTTGGTTTTTGGCCCAGATTCTCTGGCCACAAGACGGTGTCGCGACATGGGCGCACGCGGGCGGGTTCGTAGCCGGGATGCTCACAGTTCTGCTTCTGGGTGGCAGAAAAAAACTTGTGACGGGCGAGACATTTGAAGAGGATTCAGGATTCGATGACGACGACTAAAAACCTTTGGTGGGTTTGGGGCTCTCTTGCCCTGATGTCGGCTGTGTCTGTGACAGGCTTGGCCAAGCGGTACCGCGTCGAAGCTTCAAACCGTGCCTACGGGCTCCTCATGGAGGCTGCTCTCCTCAATGAAACTGCGGCCGCTTCAGGAACGACTTTCCAAGCCGCTCTTAAGGATCTCAAGTCTCATGGACTCACTGGTGTCGCGCTGAGTGAAGAGTCTCTCCAAGACCTCGTAACCCGAGGCGAGGCAAAAATTGACCGATTGGACACGTTAGGTGTTCGGATTTCTGCGCCTCCCGGCACTTTGGCCAGAGTGGCGCGCGCCGTTTCAAGGCGTGGTGGAATGGCCAGCCCACTAGGCAAAACCACGTCGTCATCGATCGAGTTTTACGGAGACCTGCGTGTCCTCCTGGCCAGTTCAGTTGGAATCAATCCGGACGACGCCTCGGCTGTCCGTAGTGTGGGCCTGTCCTTGGTCGCCCGCCACGCAAATGTGATTGGCGCCGGTCCTCGGTACATTGATGATCTCTTGGCGGAATCCCATGACCTTGGCGCGACTGCGTTCCTACCGGCAGGTGAGCAAGTTCTCGGGCAACGCACATGCGTCGAGGACATGACGAGTTCACTTGCGCTCCGTGACATGGTCTATCTGACACCAGAATTTACGAAAATAGGAGGCGACTCTAAGGCTACAGGCCTTGCGCCAGAGCGAGTAGTCCGGCTTCATTCGATGCAGCAGGCAGAGGTGGACAAATCTAGCTTTGGAGGAATGGTCGACCGGTACAAGCTAGCCTTTCGGGAGAGGAACATCCGATGGATGCTAGTTCGACCATCCAGTTTTGGCGGGCAGGACGCCTTGACTCAGGCAGGGGCCGTTCTTAGTGCCCTAGACCGAGAGCTGACGCGTGCTGGCGGTTCGAACAAGGTTCCGCGCCCGTTCCAGGATCCGGAAGTTCCATCTTGGATACAGGGCGCAGTCACGCTTGTGAGCGTGCCTTGGATGGCTTTTGCTTTGGCTGGCCTCTGGTCTCGAAAGCCGAATGGATTGTGCTGGGCGATGGCCGGTCTGTTAGGGATCTTAGGAATGATCGAGCCTACGCGCCCATATGCGACCCTTGCCCTTGCGGTACTTGGGCCAGTCTTGGCCCTCGCACTATGGTTTGAAAACCCCGATTCTGCTCCCATTTTTGCATACATCCAGTTTACGTTAGTTTGCCTTCTTGTTGGATTGGCGGCGGCAGCAACAATGAACAGCTTGCCCTATCTGATCCAGGTCAAGCAAGTATTGGGAGTCAAGGCGATTCTGTTGGGCCCTGTGGTGTTGTGCTCATGGATGCTTGTTCAAAAGCTGACCAAATTCTCCACGTTGAGCGGCGAACCTGCCAAGTGGGGTCAGTTGTTGTTCGGCATTCTTCTCTTGGCCGCCCTCGCAGTTCTCCTTGTGAGGTCAGGAAACGATGCCCCGGGAGCTGTCAGTGACTCCGAGTTAAAGTTTCGTGCTTTATTAGACAAGTTGCTCTACACACGGCCCAGAACAAAAGAAATCATATTGGGCCAGCCAGCGATGGTGATCGGCTTGCTCCTTGCGAAGTACGCGAAGAAGGGCCAAGGATCCATGTCTTGGTCCTATCTAGCCTTGGCCTTGGGTTCAGTCGGACTTGCCGACATTGTCGACACCATGTGCCATACACACACTCCGCTCGACATCGGGGTCGCGCGGATATTGATCGGGGCCGTCCTCGGTGGACTCATTGGCTGGGCAGCATGGCAGGCAGGAATGTGGATTAAGACCAAAACGGGAGCGCGGCCCCAACCGTCCATGCCACAATGATGGGTCTATGCGGCTCCTCTTAGCCGGTTATTTTGGGTGTGGAAACCTGGGCGACGACGCCATCCTCCTGGGTTTCCTCAATGGCATAAAGGACTCGGGTGCCGAAGTCAAAGCCCTGACGGCGAACGTAGAGCTCATGATGCGGCACTACGGCGTGCTCGGTGTGTACCGCAAGGATTTCGGACAGGTGAAGAAGGCCATCGAGGAATGTGACGCCCTCGTGTTTCCGGGTGGAAGCATTTTCCAGGATGTGACAAGCACTCGCAGCGTCGCCTACTACGCAAAACTGGTCACCGATGCAAAAAAGGCTGGAAAAGCCGTTTATCTGCTGGGACAGGGAGTAGGGCCCCTGACTGGGTTCTTGGGCAAGCGCCTGGCTAAGACCGCGTTTCAGTCTGCTGACGCGGTCGTCTTGCGGGATCCTGGCTCTTTGAGCACGCTCCAATCTATCGGCTACCGGGGTCAGCCTAAGGTGGCCGCTGACATGGCTTGGCTTCTGCCCCAATATGAGATCGGTGAAGAATCGACCAGCTTCGGCGTTGCTGGGACAAAGACCGTGGGGATCAGCGTCCGGCCGTGGGGCAAGGACAAGAATAAATCTGTCATCAACGTCTTTTCGACCCTTGCACAAATGCTCACTCAAAAAGGATATATCCCGACATTCATCGAAATGGACAAAGAAGAAGACGGCCCCTTGATCCTGGACATTGCAAAAACGTTGGGAGGCAAAGTCCCTGACATCAGGAACCTCTCGTCGCCCATCCAACTTCAGCAGAGGCTTGCACGAATGGAGTGTGTCGTGGCTATGCGTCTACACGCTGGAATCTTAGCCGCCACAGTAGGAGTCCCTTCGTTCATGGTCTCTTACGACCCAAAAGTCGCTGCTTTTGCGAACTCAATCGGGGCTCCTGCCCCTCCTACTATGCAGGGCCTGACTGCACAACGGCTGTTCGACGGCATGACGCAGATGATTAAAGACCGTGAGCGTGCGTCTCAAGCCCTGTGTAAGCGTAGAGATGAGCTGGCGCAATTGGCCAAACAAAACCTACATGTCCTCCCTGAACCGATTTGCCGTTAGTGGGTTCCTCTTTGGGGCCATGATTCAGGCGCAAGCCCAGTCATTCAACTTCAAAAATTGGTTTGACCGTGAGATTGGTAGCAGGGTGACGGTCACCGGATATCGACGTCTCGCCTACCACAGCCGTACCGTTGATGGCGATACGGAGTCCTATGGGTTCACTGAGTACGGGGGCAAAGGTCTGGACAAGTTCACCGACTTCGGCCAAGTCCACGTCAGCGGGAGCAAAGTCCTGGGCGTGGCCAACTTCGAGCTCAACATTCAGGACAGCAGGTTCAACGATCCTCAGACCAATAGGGTGAGCGTCGACATTGATAGAGGGCCATGGACTGCAAACTTTGGCGACATTCGCGCGACACTCGCAGACTCGAACCGGTTCACCCACTTTGACAAGTCGCTGACTGGCGGGACACTTGGTTATCGAACCAAAAAGCTGGAAGCGAGGGTCGTCCATAGCGAAATCAGAGGAGAACCGCGGTCTGTCAGTCTCCAAGGCAATAACTCGGCGGGACCGTATTATCTCCAGAGCAGTCAGATCGCCCGAGGAACAGAAACAATCGTCGTGGACGGAGTGGTCCAAAAGTTCGGCACTGATTACACGATGGATTACGAGATCGGCTCAGTGTCGTTTATCAACTCTAACTTGGAGGGCAGGATCATTCCGCCTACGAGCACGATAGTCGCGACCTACGAAGTCTTCGGATTGAACGGAAGCAAAGGAACCCTTCAGGGTGCGGAACTCAACTATGATCTTGGAAAGATTGGCAAGATCGGCCTTTCAGCGATGCGTCAAAAGCAAGGTGGGGCGGCGCGCGACTCCACCTTTCAGCAACAATTCTTAGGGCCAATCGCGGCAGGGACCGCGCTGATTCTGCAGTACGAACCCCTAGACATCCTGACAGTCCGAGTTTTTATCGGAAGCCAGCTGCAGGTGCTCAACCGAGATTATCGGTTTAATACGACGAACAAAAGCATTCTCATCCTGCTTAGGGAAGTGCCGGGCAGTACGGTCATGACCGTTGTCTACAACCCTAAGCCAGTCAACACGGCCACGGGGGACCGCGAAGTCTTTGGCCTTGCTTATCGGCTCCCTCTCGGCGACCAAGGAAGTCTCACTTTCAATCAGGCGACAGGACGACTGACCAACTCAGTCACACCAAAATCTGGCACTGCAAGAGGGCTAGATGTTCGCTACAGGCTCGGAAAGGCAGAGATATCGGGCTCACTGACTGATGTACCAAGCGAATACGTAAGCATCGAAACCATTGGTCTTGAACGCAATGAAAAGGCGGCCAGGATTGGGGTCAATGTGCGCCCAAACGACCGGTTCGATTACGGCTTTGAAGCTCAAGACCGAAAGATCCAGACCTTGGACAGCACCAATAAGTTTGTGACCTCTAGGTTCTCTCGTTACGGCGTGTTCACGAACTTTAAGCCAAAGGGCCGTGGACTTCCTTACCATGTGACTCAGACGAGAACGACATCAAAAGGGCCAGGCAGTGACACGACCCTTGACCACACCTCCATAGGCACCTCGGGGTCTAGCGGAAGGACCGATTGGAGACTCGATCTCGGTAATCAGTTTGCTACTGGGATCGCCACCGTGAACTCTAAGCGGACGAAACGCAAACTAAACCTCCAAAGCCTCGACTATCATATGAATTATCGGTCGAGCGCAGCCCTGACCTTTGACTTTGGCGCCAGCGTCAGTCGTGTGGCCACGCCCGGCGAGTCGAGCATGGGGCGTGACCTTTCTCTCAACATTGATTTTCGCCCATACGACGGGCTAACGGTCCGTTCAACGATCGCCGACAGTGACGCGGGCCAGCTGGCGACTCTCGGGTTCATCAATGGAAACGGCTTTGGTTATGGGGGCAACGGTTTCACGGGTGGGACCGACCAATCGAACTTCTCTGGAGTCTCCAACAGCCGAGTCCTCCGCACCGATGCGACCTGGGCCGTGAACGACAAGCTAACGCTCAATGGCAGCGCTAACTACGTCCGCTCTAATGGAGGTCTGAGCGCAAATTCTGAAACAACTGGCTTCGGCATTGGGGCCAACTGGTCGCTTGGAAACGCATTTCAGCTAGATGCGCTCTTGGACACGAGCCGGACGAGCTTCTTGGATTCAAACATTGAGTCATCTGCATCGACTTTCGGGCTGTTCGCGACCGGTAATCCAAAGGGCAACTTGTCGTTCCGAGCAGGGCTCAATGCACTTCTGACTGGAGGTAACAGCCAGTTCAACCAAGACAGTCTCGGGTACGAAGCGAGTTTGACGTACCGGCTTGCAAGGCGGCACGCTTTGACCTTGGCGTCAGACAATGGCCGGCTCACTGGGTACTTACCGCAGGTCACAAGGAGCACTTCGCTGACTTATCAGTACCAAATTTGGAAAAGTCTGGCCCTGAATGTCGGATATCGCCTCATCGATGTTGTGAACCGGGATCCCTCAGCCACTTCTGGAGCTTACAGTTCTCGTGGATTTGACATCGAGTTAGAATTCAACTTCGGGAGATGAAACGGAAGGCTCCTTTTGATCGTTTAGGGACTTACAATGACGCGAATGACTTGCCAACTTCTTTCGATCACAGCCCTTGCCTTGCTTGCCCTTGCAGGGTGTGGAGGGTCATCAAGTGTCTCGAAAACGTCGACTGTGACAGGCACGGTTCTTGACATCAATAACCAGCCAGTCCGTGACGCAGTCGTTTCCTCAAAATTCGGCTCTGCGCGCACCTCGACCACGGGGGCTTTCATCCTCCAGAAGCAAGGCGACGGGCCAGTTGAATACTCGGCTGTCGCGACCCGGAACGGCGTCCGTTACTCGGGGCGCACGAGGGTTTGGAACTTCAAGAACGAACGCACACAGAGTGCAAACATTGTCATTGGGATTGAAGGTGAACTTGGTTCAATCAGTGGCAGAGTCGAGGACCGCAACGGAGATTTGCTTGAAAACGCCTCTGTGTATGCGTACAATGGGGCAGGGAGCAGTATGCGGACGTTTTCAGACAAGAACGGCGAGTATATTTTCCGCGACTTGCCTGGCGGGTTGCGGTACACCGTTCTGGCCGGTGGCCTAGGCCTGCGTTCTGACACTGCGCTCGTCGATTTGGGTCTGGACGATGCCCGCACTGTGAACTTTGTGGTCGACGACCCGGGCGATCCGAACCTTCAGCCTCCGACTGGAGTGTCGGCGGTCAGCTGGGTCTCGACATCCGATGCGACCCGTTCACCGGGAACGGCAATCGAGCGGATCAAAAGGCTGGTGGACCCGCGCTACAAAGGATCCTCGCAAGTCAAGTCAAGAGCGACAAACTCCACTCTGGTCGAAGTCGATCTGCAATGGACTGAACAACGGTTCGGTGACCTTTTTGGTTATGGGATCTACCGGGGGTCAGGTGACCAAGGGTCTGTCTCGGACTTAGACTTGCTGCCTGAACCGCTCGCGGCATACTACGTCGACCTGACTCCTCGCCCGCGTTCAACTTATGGGTACGCTGTAACGACGATTTCCACTCGGTTTCCAGACGACCCGACAAGGACCGAAAGTGATCTCAGCGACGTTGTCATTGCGAAAACTCTGGACAAGCTAGATGTCTTTACTCCAACACAGGGGCCCCTAACATTCAGATGGGGAAATGGGTCTGCTGCGTCCACATTCGCTGTTTTTCTCTTTGAGGAGTTCCCAAATGTTGAAGTCGATCCGATTTGGGACAATTCGTCGAACCGCGCGTCCGGAACTTCCGTCGTCTATAGCGGGCCAGTCTTGGAACAAGGAAAAGTCTATTACTTTGTCGTGATTGGTTTTGCCAACAATGACGACAGTCGGACCATCAGCCAAATTGGTTCATTTAGGATGCCGTGAACGCCCATAACTTTCATCAAACTCAGCTGACCGGACAAAAAAACTTGATAAACGCCAAACTGTGGTCTGTGCAATTGGTTAGAACGGTTTTCGTGTCGTGTGCCACTGCGTGCGCTGTGGCCTCCATGTCTTCCGGGCTCAAACTCGAGACATCTGGTCGGTCGCCAGACTCTGTGGATGCCCTCTTAGATGCAAAAGCCCGAGATTTCGCGCTTCGCATGTCTCGGTTCGATTCTGGCTACATAAAGTCGCTTGCACAGTCTGGACGGATCCGAAACAAGGTGTCGTTCCCAGTCCGCATCACTCTGACCGAGAACGGTCGGGCGCTTCCTTTCAACGGGAGGGGTGGGGGCGACATACAGCCGGTGTTCGATTCCAGTGGAGCACGGGCGTTTGACGCTAGCTACCGTTCATATCTCCAGCGAGTGTTCACATCTGCAAAACCATTCATAGACACAGTCTTCGGTGCGCCAGCAGTGGGCGGGGCCGTCCGCGTGCGCAACTATGATTCAGACATCCAGGACCGGTATGCGGTTGGCGGTGGCTATTATGTCCCGAACGGAGCCAATGGGCCAGAAATCCGGTTCCCTGTTTACAACAACCGGGTGACTGCTGGGATCAATTATGTCCACACGCTGTTGCTGGCCTATCTCGCGAACAAGGACTATCCGTGGGACGCCTACACCGAGGGCTTCGTACGGGCTGCAACGATCCTCGTCTGCAGGACTCCCGGTGCGCTGCCCGATAGTCCGGATTCCGATCAAATTG
This sequence comes from Chthonomonadaceae bacterium, assembly GCA_016788345.1. Classification (GTDB taxonomy): domain Bacteria; phylum Armatimonadota; class Fimbriimonadia; order Fimbriimonadales; family Fimbriimonadaceae; genus JAEURO01. The sequence goes on along the minus strand of JAEURO010000081.1, from coordinate 1,164 downwards.
AAGGGACATTGCGGGCGACCTATGACGTTAACGAATTCTACGATTGGTTCAACAACGTCGGGATCGGCGGGCCACAGTTTATTGCTCCAAACCTTTTGAACTCACAACTTCCTATCGGGGGGAGCACGGGCGGTGTTTTCTTGCTTCGCTACCAAATGGCTGGTTCGGCATGGTTCAAAGTCGCCGCGCGGTATCCAGGCTTCATCGCAGAAATGAACCGCCGGTACTTTCTTTCGCCGAATCAGTTCCAAACAACGACGGCGTTGGAGGGCTTGGCCCAAACCGCGATGGACACTGTGACTGGGGTCCAAAATTCAACGATTGAAGGCTTGACGTTTCGGGACTGGGCACTCAGGCAACACATCCTAGACACCCGCCTTAACGCCGGTCTCAAAGTTCTGACGACTCCGATCCCGATTGTCGCTGAAGCAGGAACCGACGACTTTGGTGTGTTTGATGTCGTGCTCAATGCGTTCCAAACCAAATCCAATGGGGACGAGATCTTGCTCTCAGGCTCATGCTTTCCTATTTTTTGGCGGCCTGACTTCACTCGGTTTTTTGCTACAGCGCAAGACGACGTAGTCCGGATCGCCGGTGCGTACGGGTCGGTTGCCCCCAATTTCGTCGGATCGACGTTTGCAGGGAAGCCGTACCGGGTGACCGTCGACTTGCCATTCTCAGGCAAGAACGCGAGAGCGTTCTTGCCTGCCGGTGCCTACTCGACAGGTAGCGACCCAGATCCGAAGACATTTTATGGGACAATAACCGGGATTGAATCGAACGCTTACCGAGTAAACGTCACCTGGGTAGGTGGATCCAAGACTGGGATCCCCGTCACAAACTTTGCATTTGGTTCGCTGATCACCGACCCGAACTACCTGAAGCCTGGGCCGGTGACTGTCACGGTGACAAGCGGCTCGACGACCGTACTTCGCAGGGACGTTGTGAAATCGTTTGGAGGATTAGGAGTGTCGCTAGTTCCAAACAATGCGTACGTGACTTATTCGTTCACACGTCCAAACCGGTTAGACATGGTTGGATTGCCGCTGGAAGAATCCTGCAAACCGGAGATGTCAACGGCCATATGCCTCGATATCGATTTAGGAGAATACAGGTTCAGGTCAGGATTACGCTGTAACATGATCTCGAGACGTTCCAGGAATT
>JAEURO010000080.1 GCA_016788345.1 Chthonomonadaceae bacterium | reverse complement strand
AGAAGGGTGCGTCACAGTAAACGACTTTGTTCAAGAACTGAAGGGCTGATTGGCTCGAATCGAACAGACCTTTCGCTCGTTAAGAGACAAGGGTGAGAAAGCCCTCATCGCATTCGTCACAGCTGGCGACCCGTCCTTGGACGACCTTCCTTACATTCTGGACGCACTCTCAGAAGGTGGAGCTGACATTATCGAGGTTGGACTGCCCTATAGCGATCCAATCGCAGACGGCCCTGTCATCCAATCTGCATCGCAAAGGGCCCTTGACCGCGGTCTAAAGATAGGCGACGTGCTCAAAGTTCTGAGAGATTTCGAGGGCCCTCCCTGCATCATCATGGGTTACATGAACACAATATTGGCCCGGGGCCTCGACAGGTTTGCCTTAGAGGCGTTCGATTCTGGTGTCAGCGGCATGATCGTTTGTGACCTCACTCCGGAATCAGCTACGGAGTATCTTGTGGCAGCAAGACATCGTGGTCTGGACACGGTCTTCTTAGTTGCTCCAACCTCCACAGATGCGAGGCTCGATGTGGTGTCTGAGGTGTCCAGCGGATTTATCTATGCGGTCAGCAGAACCGGCGTGACCGGACAAAGTCAGTCAGATTCGGATGATCTAGGCTTAATCGAGCGTGTCCGGTCGCGTTCCCAATTGCCTGTGTGTGTCGGCTTTGGTATAGATTCGCCTTCACGGGTGGCTCAAGTTTGCCAAACCGCTGACGGGGCAATTGTAGGATCCCTGCTTGTGTCCTTGATCCATGAGACCTGGCAAGGGGGAAAGGGAAGAGCGACCCTGGTCCAGGCCGTCAGAGACCTTAAATCAGCGACAAAGTGCACTGAAAAATGAATACAACCTGGTGTCCAAAAAGAGGCACCAGGTTGTCAAGGAGTTAGCGAGCGTAGAACTCGACGACGCTTTGCTCTTGGAAGAACTTTGGAAAGTCTTCGCGCTCAGGCAAAGCAACAATTTTTCCAGCCATGCCGGGGACGTCGGGTTCAATGTAGACAGGTACAGGAGCACCCTCGTAGTGGTTCCTCCTAGCAATGTTTTTGCTCGCATCGCGGTCGCGGACAGCAATAATGTCCCCAACCTTGCATGTGTAGCTAGAAATGTCGACCATCTTGCCATTGACAGTGACGTGCTGGTGGCTGACCAATTGACGAGCTTGTTCAATTGTCTTGGCGTATCCAAGCCGGTAGACTTGGGTTTGCAAACGCATTTCCAGGAGCCGGAGGAAGTTCAGTCCCGTGTTGCCGTGCATGTTGCTGGCCCGCTCGAATGTTCTGTGAAACTGCTTCTCAAGCATCCCATAGTAGCGGCGGATGACTTGCTTCGCAAGGAGCTGCTCGCCATATTCGGATTGGCGCTGGTCTCTCTTATTGGGGCCATGTTGGCCTGGCGGATAAGGTCGTTTGGTCGAAGGACATTTTGTGTGTCCCCAAATGTTGTAGCCGACCTTGCGGCAAATGTCTGATCGTCTTCCTCTATAAGTCGCCATGCTTCGTGTTATCCTGCGAGCTGGACCGAGGAGCCTAAGGGTTTGTACAGACCCATCTCTCGGCGCCATGCTCATTGATTCGAGCCGTTCCTTTGGTTTCGCTTCGGACAGTGTTTCAGCCCGAGCGGGCGCGAACTATAAGTATGGCATATGTTGAGGTCTCTGTGAAGCCAGTTTGGGCCGCCCAGAGACCTTGCCAGTCAGGAGACTTTGCTCTTGCGCTTAAGCCACCAGGCGATTGCAACAATGGGAAGCCAGACGGGAGCAAGCATGACCGTGTAGATCAGTCCGACACCGAACACTCTGCCAAAGAAGCCGAGCAAGCCGCTCGCACCTTTGGTCGTCTCGTCGATCCAGCCGCTGTTTTGGTTATCCAGGCTGTCGGTCTTTTGGAATTCGACCGTGACAGAACTCATTGCCGCCAGGCCCCGGGTCGCCTTGTTCTGCTCTTTGATGCTTTCGATCTCTTGTCGGACATTCGACAACCGCTGCCTGATTTCGAGTCGAGTGTAAGAGTCTCTTGTTCGCGAAAGTTCAGAGATCAGATTGGCCTCCTCGTCAGCCAGGGCATTGATCCGTCCGTCGCCATCGGCAATCTCGTGGGTCACGTCTTGACTGTTGATCTGGTCTTTGATGACCCGGCCCATTTTTCGAAGCGTGTCCAGGATCGCGTTGAAGTTTTTTTCAGGGACGCTGAATTGAACTGTCGCTCCCGAAGTCTCGTCTGAAGCTGTGTAGTTAGAGCTGTCCACTATGCCACCCATGGCCATGACTTGGGTCGTCGTGTCGCTTACGGCTTTTTGCACGTCCTTCACCTTGATACCCATGTTCGCGTTTCGTATTACGTGTCTGCTGCCTTCTTTGACCGTCGGCGGCGGAGTCACATAACGGGCCGAACCTCGAGTTCCTGAGCCAGTCTGCGGAGGGCTTTGAGTCCTCGTCTTATACTTAGGTTTGTTGGTCTCTGTCCTGCGGGCAAAAACGTCAGATTCCTTTGCCGGGGGAGACGAAACAGATGAGTCCAATCCTTCTCCGCCGGCCGTAGGGGCTGGCTTCTCTTCGTGGCCTGCAGAAGTCTCGCCTTTGGATTCTGACTCACTTGGTGCTATGTCAGCTGACTTGCCGGCCATTGGCCCGGATGTCTTGCTAGCGATTGCGCTTGTCTCTGAACCGCCAGAGCTCCCCGGTTGAAAGACCATTTGACCGAATAGGCCGATCATGAAGACGCCACATGCCGCCGCGGCCACATAGCGAGACCAGAGCGGAAGGAAGAACACAGGTTTTCTAACTTTCGAGAGAGTCTCCTCAAGCCCTTTTGGGCTCGGCTCGACAGACGACGATTTGATTTCACCACTGAGGGTTTTCATAAATTCAACCTCTTGGCGAAGCGAGAGATTTTGGTCGATGGCGGCTTGGACCACTTTGGCCCGCTCCGGAGACAGCTCACCATCCACAAAGGCCTTCAGGTCCTCAAGGACAGAATCTAGTTCAGGATTCATTGAGCCACCTCCTAAGGTTGAGGAACGCATGATGTAGCCTGCTCTTGACAGTTCCTTCTGGAACGCCTAAGATTTCGGCGATGTCCGCGTATCTCAGTTCTTCGACTTCGTGGAGCAAGACGACTTCTCGGTGTTCGTCTGAGAGCTGGGCCATAGCGGCTTTGAGGGCTTCTCGGTCGATCACTGAGTGACTCTGCCTGTCGGCGAGTTGCGAGAGCCATGTCTCGGTCGCCTGAAACTCCTTTCCCTTCTTTCGGGCCAAGTTTCGACAGTGGTTGTGGGCGATGCCCAAAAGCCACGTGTCCAAAGTGGAGGCCCGCTTGAAGTTCTTAAGCGTTTTTTGCATTGTCACAAAAGTCTCCTGCGTCGCATCAGCTGCCCAATCGTCACCGATCCGGCGGGCGCAGAACCGGTAGACCCTCGCATAGTGCTCTCGCACTAATTCCTCGAGGGCAGCTCGGTCTCCGCGCTTGGCCAAGTCGATCCGACCTTCCATCCTTGCTTCGCTCGTCACATGAGTGTCTGTAAGTCGGCCCAGCGTTCAATGGTCCTGAAATTTTTTTTCCAAGGGTTGCGGAACGTTGGCGGCTAGCCTGTTTCGAACCTTTATGTCGCGCCACTGTGACAGGGCGAATCGAGCACCTAGGACGCTCACGAGAAGTCCTGCTGAGAGTTCTGTAGCGTAGACGATCGGCATCAGTCCGAGACCGTTATGGCCGTGCCTGGCTGTCAGAAGTATGAGGGCCCCGATTCCGACCATGAGCAGTCCTCCGAAAAAGCCCTCTAAGCGAAAAGGCGAAGTATGCCGGAGCGAGTCGTGCAAATCAAGCGGAGGGAGAAGTGATTCCAGCGAACCTTCCGGCCTCTCGGCAAGCCATTTGACGAGCCCTCGTTCAAACAAATGCGACTTTCGCCGTGTCGCGTGATCCATAAAGGGGTCGATCATCTTAAGCCTGACTTGGACGGTTCCATTTTGATAGCGAAACAATATATACCGCGGCGGAATACCACGGTCGATGCTGGGACGTATCTTTCGGGGCCAGTCCCCCAAGGGCGACACATCTACAGAATTAAGCCGAAAAACGGTCTGCAGCCCTTTGAAGTAGAGTGTGCCTGATTCAATCCAAATGAAGCCTTCGTCACTACCTGTGACAACATCAGCCTGAATGATGTCGACCAGAACCGGCACGGCCGCTTCGCCTGGGATTTTTGTCCTGAGCCTGCGCAATCCTGGGCCGAGGTCAATCTTGTTTGACAATCTCGTGTAGAGGAAGACCAGGCATAGCTGGCAAACGATGACGACAGTAAAGACTTGAATGTCAGACGTGAGGGCTGGTAAATCGACCTCCCACCTTCGAGCAATAATGAAGTCATAGCCCATTGCGAACAATAACATGACCCATGCAAAGGCTCTCAGGTAGATGGTTTCATAGGGTGAGTGCTCGACCAGCTCGGATATCTGTGACGGGACCCTCCACGTGGCCATTGGTTTGGGTGGGGCGAAAGTCGTCTCCTGGGGCAAGTTGAGCTGGGTGCCCACAAGACTATTCTACGCCATCCTTGACAACCTCTGGCTCCTCAGGTGATATTGCGGGCTTTCCTTGCGACCCGATGAATGTATGGGTATTGCTATGAGACCTGGCCGCCGCCATAATACATATGGTGCAGGTCAACTTCATGGTTTTGAGCTCCTTTGCCTCTCAATTGGCAAACGGGTCGCCCGTGTTGGCTGGCATCTTTCGGGGAGTCAAGGTGGAAGAGCTACCAGCCAGGCTGGAACCGTTCTTCATTGCCATGGAGGTCGAAGCCGACCCGCACGAGTTTGGAGAGCACGTCTTTGACCTTCGAATGATCGATGAAGACGGAAACGTCGTTTACGAAAACCAGATTGAGGCTAATTTCGAGCAGCGGCCGGATTTCTTGCCTTCGTACATGTACTTCTGTGGCCAGATTTTTGTAGCCAATCCGGTCGAAAAAGAAGGAATTTACCGGTTCGATTTGGTTTGGAACAACGAGACATTAGCCCAAGCCCGGCTGGAAGTCGCTGCCTAAATCACTTATCGAGGCCCATTCTTACGGCCAAGAGTGCGGCCTGGGTACGGTCAGCTGTTCCAGTTTTTACCAAGATAACGCTTACATAGCCTTTGACGGTGCCTTCGGTCAATGAGAGCTTGACACCGATCTCCTTGTTGCTGTGGCCGGTGGCGATAAGCTTCAAAACCTCCTTTTCTCGTGCGGTCAGGTTTTTCGTTGGGTCGATATCTGGGCCAAGGGCTGACATGAGCGACTGTTGGGCTTCAGGATGAAGCACAGACTTGCCTGTAGCTGCGTCCAGGATTGCGTCTTCAAGTTCCTCGAAAGACACGTCCTTCAAAAGGTAGCCGATTGCCCCCGCTTGGATCGCTGACTTGACAGCAACATCATCAAGATGGTTAGTCAGCATCACGACGCGGACGTCAGGGTGGATTTTGTTCATAGCCTGACACACTTGCAGGCCATCCATTTTTGGCATCATCCAATCGAGAAGCACTAAATCGACACCTAAGTTCGGAATTTTTGCAAGCGCGTCCTCGCCGTCGACGGCTTCGCCTACGACTGAGACTTTGTCGCTCCGCGCAAGCAAAGCACGTAGACCCTCGCGAACCATCGAATGGTCGTCGACAATCAGGACTCGGACTGTATCCATGGTGTTTTTGGGATGGTTGCGAGAATTCTGACACCGTTTCCTGGCTCAGACTTGACGTCCAATTTACCGCCAAAGAAGGCCGCTCTTTCTTCCATGCCGATGAGACCGAAGCCTGCCGAATTAGAAGTTTCAATAGGCATACCCTCCCCATCGTCAGAGATTTCGACGGTAGCCTGGTCGTCTTCTGTTTTGACAACGACCTTTAGGAAAGCGCAACGAGAATGCTTGGCAGCGTTCGTTATGGCCTCTTGGGCAATCCGGAACAGGGCATGGTCAATTTCGGCCGATGCGCCTAGATAACCTTCGGCGTCGATCCAGAAATCGCATTCGATCCCAATTTCATTAGCGTGCTTGGCCAAGCGGGACCGCATGGCTTCGCTAGGCGCCAGAAGATGGGCCTGGCTATCAATGGGTCTGAGTTCACTGAGGAGGGCTCTCATTTCACGCAAGCTTGACCGGCACATGTCCGCAACCTTTTGTGCCCGCTCCTCACCCTCAGGCAACGTCTGACCGATGAGTGACTGCGACAACAACTGCATGGCAAAGAGTGATTGAGTGACTGAGTCGTGAAGGTCGCGGGCGATCCGCTTGCGTTCTTCTGCCAAAGCAGAGTTGGCCCTGGCCTCTGCCAACCGTTCTTGCTCGTGCCGAATGTCGATAGAGGCAGCCAAGTGGGCCGATGTGACAAGCACCGGTGTCACTTCCTTGTCCGTCCAGTCGTGCGGCGATTCTCTGGACAAAGTGACTAGCCCGATCCTCCGGCCTCGCGAAATTAGAGGAATGAGTACAAGGGCAAGCCTTCCCTCAGATGTTTGGAGGTCACGGAGCCCAGGAGGAACCCGAATGTCCTGCGTAACATCGGAAAACAAAAGGCTCTCGCCAGACTCCAGTAGGTCGTCAAGCTCGTCCTTCTCGTGCAACATCCGCTTGGGGATCAGGTCAACCTTGCCATCAGGTTCGCCTCGGCCGACTGACGTGTTATGTGACAGATTGCCCGAACTATCTCGTTCATAGAGGACGACTTGGCATCGGACATGAAGTTCCGAAACCACATAGCGGATGTAATGTGCCACAACGTCCTCCAAACGGAGAGACCCGCTCAGCCTCGTGGCAAGTTGGTACAAGGCCTCCGATTGCTTGAGGGACTCTTGAGTGGTCGCAAAAAGCCTGGCGTTTTCGATCGCCACACCGCAGGCGCGTCCGAACTGGGACAGGATCTTGACGTCTGCCTGAGTGAACCGCCGCGGAGACTTGGCTCCGATCCCTAAGAAGCCAACAAGCTTCTTCCTGCGAAGGACGGGGACTCCTATCACCGCATCCTCAGCAAGATCTGGCCTTTTTTGTGGATCAATGTCGCCGTACCGGTTAATGATCATGGGTCTGCCCATAGTCAAGATCAGGCCCCCGATTCCTATGCCAGGAAGCCATTCTGACCCAATTTCCTCCTCTGGCAAGTTATGGACGGCGACCATGACCATTCGGCGAGGCTCCTCCTTGAGTAGTCCGACTCCACCTGTGTCTGCTCCTAACAGCTGACAGGCATTGGCGACAATAGTTGAAAGTAGCGCCTCAATTTCGAGTTCCTCGAACGCACTTTCGATACCTTGGCGGAGCATTCTCTCGCGCTCAAGGTCGCTTAACTTCAACTTGTCAGACACGGCAGATTGATTTTCATATTGGCCCATGGTGACGTTTCAAAACCCATGCGGCTGCCGATAGAAGGAACATTAACCCGATCAGAGGTGTCAAAGAGAAGCGAAGCCTTACGGTTTTGCCAGGATTTATGTTGTTTCGCGACGAAAGACTATTGGTGAGGCCACAATTAGGCGACAGGTCATTGACATGAGCAATCGTATATTGACTTTGGCGGCGCTGGCATGTGCCGCTGTAAGTTCTTTCGCAGAAGTTCGATGGGGGCAGGTCGAACTTGCATTCTTTCGAGTCCGGGACGAGGATGGCCGAATGGTCGATCTTCCGACCAAGGGAATTGTCCTTCCAGTCCGTATGGAAAGGATTGACGCCCGTCCAGTCAATCAGACTCGTAATCCTTTCTCGGCGTTTCAGTTTCCTCCGACATTTCCAGAAGCGTCCACAGTCTATCAAAACGACACACCGAGCAACTACTTTTATGACCCCCAGGGCGCGAGTTCTGCGGACGACATCAACATCTTGCCTTCTGGCAACGGGCAATGGTGGTATGACCTGACTCTGGGAGTCAACACTGTGCTTGGAAACTCGGTCAAGGTCATGAACCGACAGCTTGGCTGGCAGTTCTACACAGAGGGTCTTGGGCATGACGTTCAGTCTCTAACAAGCCTTGTCTTCGATGTCGGTTGGGTGTTTTTGCCCGGACAGTTTCCGCCCGGATCGTGGAAATACACAATCCCGATTCACAACTATTGGTCTCAGATCCCCAATTCGAACAAGCCTAGAGTCCCGAACGGCCTGATTTACTTCGCACAGCAATGGAGGGCGTACCACATTTTGGGTGAAGGGACGTTCCTAGATGGCGACTTTTCTTCTGTCTTCAGCGGCGACCTCCAACCCCAGGTAGGTTCAAGTGAAGACGTGTATTGGGGCGATTGGGATCCGATGAACGGAACCTATGCTGAAGACGAGGTTGACTTCTTCGGTGGCGAACCCAATTTTGCCAATTTTCTGATGACACTATCGACCCAGGCGACCGGTGTCACTGACACTGTGCGTCCGACCTCGGTTTCCCTGTTCCGTGGAATCCCCAACGGAGGAAACGTGGGAAGCTTGCACTTTGTCGACCAGAACTACTATCGGACCAACAAAGGGTTCACCGTGAACGCCCAAGAGGCTCCTATCCAAATTATCATGGAAGGGTTTGCTTCGACAGCGAGTTTGACAGGCTTGTCGGCAGACATTATGACCCAAGCCAACACCGGTGGACTTCAGCAGACCGTGGACATGTACAATTTCACCACCAACCAGTGGGTACAAGTCGACCAAAGAGCTGCCCCGACTTCAGACACTCGGTTAACGGTCGGCGCGCCAGGAACGCCGAGCAACTATGTCGACGCACCAAATGGCAATATAGTAAGAATGAGAGTGAGCTTCAAAGCTACCGGACTGACGACGCTTGCAAATTGGGGCTGTAGAGTAGACCTCTCAAACTGGCTAGCATCGCATCCCTAGCCTGACACACCAATTCTAGGTGAAGAAAGTCGCTGGCTGACCATAAGGTAGCCAGCGACTATTACTTTTGGTTAAAGCTATCCATTGTCGCGGCGTGTCTACGCAAGATTTCTGCTGAATAGTGGAAGACCGCTTCCGTCAGCGGATTCCAAAGATGGTAAATGGCGGGCAACTCTTCGAGCGAAATGATCCGCCTTCCCTTGGACTCGAATTCAACGGGAATATCGACGAGCTCTTTCACTCTTGCGGCATACACGTCTGCCCACCTGACTTCGCCTCGTTCTGTAATGCGGTAGCAACCTAAATAGAGGACGTCTTGTAGGATCGCGCCAGCTTCCTCTTTTGCTTCACGCACGGCGGCTTCAAGAGAAGATTCGTTTGGCTCGACGCGTCCACTCGGAATGCACCAACCTCGGTCCTCAATGTCGCAAATGAGTACGTTTCCATCACACCAAGGGAAAACCAGGGCGGCAAAGGCCCTAAGAGGCGGTCTGAAGGGCGCGGGATGGAACTCCAACCGTTGTCTCCCATAGGTTCCCGACGGGAACTTCATGGATCTACTCCACGTTTCCGTCTAGACCTTTCGAAACCTAATGACATCAATGTAGAAACTGCAAGTAGCGCCGCTGCGAGTCCAACCGCAAAAATCCACGGTTCCGGCCCAAGGACGACCACTTTGCCCTCAATGTCTTTTGCCTCAAAGGCGCCATAATCGCGGCTGTCCTGTGACACGGGTCGGTTGTCGCCAAGAACATAGTAGTGACCTTCTGGCACCTTGTATTCACCCGAAGACAGTTTCCAGTCGTGGGGCACATACATGAAGTCGATAACGTCTCCTCCTAGGCCCTTGACACGCTTGATCAGAGCTTCTTTGGTGTCTGGAACCCGGACAATGACAAAGTCCTCTCGACGGATTTGGCCAACTAGCCAGTAGTTGTTGCTCATCAGCACGTGTTGACCTGACTCAAAGGTCGGCTCCATGGATTGACCCCTGACTTCTACTGTCTTGAAATTGAAATAGAAGAACAGGGCAAAGGCCAGGACACCAAGCAAAAAGACACCAAATCCAGATTGGAGGAGTCTTCTCTTACTGTTCATAAGGCTAATGTTGACAATTTGCAACTACTGGAATCGGGTCACTTTCGCAGTAGATACGGTACGGCTGCTCCGAATGTCCGGCAAACCGGCTAGACACGGACGGGTTGATTAACGGTTATACTTCAATTGTGGGCTTCTTGGCCCAAGAAATGACGAGCCTTCTCGAACAATTGAACAAATCTCCTGGGGCTATGGTCGCGGTGCTCTTGGCAGCCGTGTTGGTTCTGGGTGCCTTGGTCGGCTATCTGGCCGTGTCTCACGGTAGGCAGAGCAAAGCATGGTCATCGCTATTGACCGGCTCTCAAGGCGCGAATCTCGAAGACCTGTTGCGGCGGCACTTCGAGGACCGCCAACACCTCACCGACCAACTGGCGGACGCCACCGAACGGATCAATGTGTTGGAGAGGAAGATCAAGTCTGCAAAGCGATACGCGGGCTTAGTTCGATACGACGCGTTTGAAGAAATCGGAGGGAGCCAAAGCTTTGCGATGGCAATATATGACGAAGAAGGCAATGGAGTCGTTCTCACAAGTCAGGTCGGAAGGGAAGGGGGCAGAGTCTACGGCAAAGCCTTGGTCAATGGAAAATCAGACCGCAATTTAAGCGTCGAAGAAGAGTCTGCGATCAAACACGCCACGAACCAACGGGCCCAACCAAGGATTTCGCCATGAGCCAAGCCTTTGACGATGCCGTCCTCATACGCCAATGCCAAGGTGGGGACAGATCTGCATTCGACACTTTGGTGCGGCAATACGAGGCAAAAGCCTACCAATATGCTTTTCGACTCACCCACGATCCAGACGAAGCCGCCGATGTCGTCGCCGAAGCATTTGTGCGCGTGTACAACGCCATCGGTAACTTTCGGAGCCAGAGCGCGTTCGGGACGTGGCTGTACCGAATTCTCACAAATTGCTATTTAGACCAAAAGAAAAAGAACAAGAGCCGCTTTACGACGAGCCTGGAATCGAATGTCCAACTCGACAGTGGTGAGGTCGAGCGGCAATTCGAAGATGACAGTCCTGGCCCAGATCAAGAGTTAGAGCGATCGGCACGGGAGGCCGCTATTCAAGGGGCTCTCGCAAAAATGCCTGACTATCAACGGGCAATGTTGGTCATGTACCACGTCGAGAACCTCAGCTACGAGGACATAGCAGAGGCACTCGACCTGCCGCTCGGCACTGTAAAGAGCCGTTTGAACAGGGCCAGGATCGCCCTCCGGGAACAATTGGCCGAGAACATGGAACTTTTCCACGTCTAACTAAGTCGAAGATCGCAGAAGCATTATGAATTCGGAAAAAGCACGAGAATTGTTCTCAGATTATCGCGAAGGGGCCTTGAGCCCCCAGCTGTCGTCTGCTTTTGAGGCTGCAATTGCCTCGGACAGTTCACTTAAGGAGGAGTACAGGGAATTTGATTTGATCTTGACCGAGTTCGAGACAGGGAGCCCAGACAACGTTCAGCCTCCGTTCGATCTACATGACAAGATCATGGCTCGGATCGACAAGACGATCTTTGAAGAAAAACGATCTAGCAAGCGGGGTTGGTTTTCTGGTTGGCGCCTAGGCCTTGTTGGTGCGGCAGGTTTGCTGGCGGTCGTGTCCGCCATCTCGGCGTTG